>JAIDUV010000052.1 GCA_029060025.1 Clostridia bacterium
CTACTACCTTAATTTTTGTTGTCATTGCCGTCATAAACGTATTCCTCCATTTAGCCGAATAATTTTTCTAGCAAACTGTTTTTTCTATTCATTTTTTCTGCGACTTCCATAGTCGCAAATGCCGACGCCTGATAAGGCTTGTCCCACCCGGGCATATTGCCTGTGAGAATACCCACTTCGCGTCCCAGCGCTCTAGCAAAAAACTGCGACGCGCCTCTAATACTGCTCAATCCACCGCCGGTGAGATAAAACTCCGTCATAAGATTTATCGAGCCCGCTTTGTTGAGCGCAGTCAAAGAACTGCCTAATGACAAAGTCTCGTCCTGCTCCTTGATTTCTGATATACAAGCGTTGGCAAAGTCGACAAGTTGAGTCAATATCTTGTTGTGCAAGAAATTGTTGACGTCCTTTGCTTTGCACTCATATCTTCGCGCGCCTATCTCGTATCTGTATACGCTCTTGTCGTCGCTCTCGATATTGAGAGTAATCTGCGAAAACATACTTTGCGCTACTTCATACTCTACGCCCATAGCCGAAGCCAGTCCGTCGATAAGAAATCCGCTGCCAAAAGACTTGTCCTTCTTATACTTGATACCGTCACCCTTGATAAGCGCAAATGTAGTCGAAGCATAACCCACGTCTATCAAAACAGCGCCGTTGACTCTTGCCCTCTCGTCTATCAACTGACCGCCCTCTGCCCAAATTCCGTCGACAAATTTGACGTCTTTAAATCCAAGATTGGTGACAATTGCGTACACCGTCTTTATAAATTCGTCTTTGCCGAAGACGTAAGACATCTGCGCGTATATGTTTTGAGCGTACTGTCCAATAGGTTTGACCGTGCTCAATTCTCCGTCAAGCACGTATTCCAATGCCGAAGAACACAGCGCGGTATATCCGCTCGGCGTAATTCCCTCGGCTTTGTCGTGTATCTGCGTCAAAATCGAAGAATTGATACACTTCTTTTTGCCAAGATCACTTACCATACCGCTCAATCTGATTTGTGTAAATTCCGACGGAACGGCTACGAACAAAGTCTTTTTTCTGAAATCAAAACCGCTTTGGCTTATGACTTCGCTTACGTCGTCGGACAGAGTGTCTACGGACACCCACTCGCCGCCGTAATAACCGGGATATTCTATCGACGCATAGTTCTTGACGACAAAACAATTGTCGACAGACCTAACACCGACGATAAAAGAGAGTTTTCCCGATCCAAAATCCAAAACAGCAACGTCTTTCATACGTTTATTATAATATTATAATATTATAATGTCAACGCAGAATACCAAAGTTTTTTATAAATAGCAGTAAAAGTTAATTTTTTTTGTTGCAATATCAATCTTCTTGTCTGAATTATAATAAATTTGTCAAAAATATTGCTTTTGATAACTTAAAAAAATCTTATAAACTCAAAGCGTTTCTTTCCAATACCAACCGTGCTTATCTAGATAGATATACCCCTCGCTCTTGCCCTTTTCACTTGCTCCTTCAAAGTAATAACCGTAACTTCCCTTAACGCTCTCGTCAATATTTGAAGATATCGGAAGTTGGAATATCACGCCGGTGTTGCTCGTAAGATAAACGTAAGAACTATCCACAACGATTTTTCTATAAAATGCGCTAAATCTTGCATTGATAAACGAACAGCGCTCCGCGCCCTTGATAAGAGTCGCAAGCAACTGACTGTCAGGCAAAGTTTCGCCCAACTTGACGCTATCCGCTGTCACTCCGACAAGTTGAGTAAGTTGAGGATCGTAACTGTCTTGAATTGAAATCACCTTGAGTTCTCTATCCAAAATAGCGTACTGTCCGCCGCTCAACTGCAAATAAAACACAGGAGTACGTCTCGTGACGTATATAAATACTCCGTTGGGAAAAGTGCGCTCAATAGAAATTACTTTGAGCGTAGGAATACTCATCTCGATATTTTTTATAGCAATATCCTCGTCGATGGCAAAGATATTCTTACCCTTTTGTATTCCGCTCAAAGTAATTATCTCATCTTTTTCTTCTTGTGACAATACCGCCATATCGACCGTAGAATTGACGTCGACTTTGCCTATGGAAAATACGCAATAAGCCATAAGTGAAATCACGGCTATACCTACGATTATTCCAAGTATTATCCAAAGTCTTTTTCTCATTTTAAGTCCTTTTTATATTTGCGCCTAATTTAAGCAAGTCGACCGACATATCCTCATAACCTCTGTCGATGTGGTATATATCCTTGACGACAGTCTGCCCGCCTGCAACAAGTCCCGCAAGCACGAGTGACGCACCTCCTCTCAAATCACTTGCGTGTACCTCTCCGCCAATAAGTTCTTTGACCCCCTTGACGACGGCAACTCTGCCTTTGATGGTGATGTCCGCGCCCAACTTCTTAAGTTCGGCCGCTGTCTTAAATCTTGTCTCGAATATATTCTCGACGATTACGCTTGTACCCCTAGACACTGTCTGCATTGCCATAACCTGCGATTGCAAGTCTGTGGGAAATCCCGGGTAGTACATTGTCTCGATGCAGTCAAGGCTTTTTTGTCTGCCTTTGCTCTTAATTAGTATTCTATCATTCTTTATATGTACTTTGCAAGTAGTTTTTGATAATTTAGATATAAGTGACGATATATGTTCGGGATTTACGTTGGTCAACTCTACGTTGCCGCCGCACATTGCCGTCGCAATGAGGTAAGTACCCGCAACGATTCTATCTGGTATGGGAGTATACTCCACTCCGTGAAGTTTCTCTACGCCCTCGACGACTATTACGCTTGTGCCTGCTCCTCTAATCTTTGCGCCCATTGCGTTGAGAAATCTTTGCAAATCCACTATCTCCGGTTCTTTGGCGCAATTGCGGATCACCGTTCTGCCCTTTATAAATACGCTTGACATCATAAGATTTTCCGTCGCGCCTACGCTTGGCAGATCTAAGACAACATCGGCGCACTTTGCGTTTTGGCAGTTGCAATAAATATATCCGCCTTGTTCTTGTATCTCAATCCCCAGTTCTCTTAAGCCAGCAATATGTATATCAATAGGGCGAAGTCCTATGTCGCACCCTCCGGGATATGCAACTTTTGCCTTTTTGTTTCGCGACAAAAGCGAACCAAGCAAAAATATCGACGAACGCAATTCTTTTGCCAAGTATGCCTGTATCTCCCACTTGTTCGCCATAGAGTTGTCTATTACTATATCTCTTGAGTTGCGAATTATTTTGCTTCCGAGTCCTTCAAGTATCTTTATCATACTGTCCACATCGCTGATATTGGGACAGTTGTGCAGCACTGTTATTTCATCTGTCAAAATGCTTCCGGCAAGCAACGGCAAGATACTGTTTTTTGCTCCGCGAATTTCTACAGTTCCGTCCAATGCCCGACCGCCATTTATTATGTATTCTTTCATATCTCTCTCCATTAAGTAATAAGCATAGGCATATCATACCGTCCGACGCCGTCACAAAATACAAAACGACGGCCGTCGAATAATCAACGCGCTATTTTCTCAATATATTTTATGATTGAGATAGCCCATTTGTGATTTTGAGGCTATATTCTCAAGCACGCCTATGCCAGCCATAAAGCACACAAGTGAAGTACCGCCGTTGCTGATAAACGGAAGCGGTATACCTGTGGGGGGAATACTGCCGGAGATAACGGCAACGTTGAGCAAAGTCTGAATTGCTATGACAGAAGTAATTCCGCAAGCAAGATAACTGTCAAAACGGTTGTCTGCATTTTTTGCTATCTTAAACCCTTGCGCGGTGATTACGATAAATACGCAAAGCACTAAAACCAAACCGACAAATCCAAGTTCTTCGCCCACTATCGAAAGAATAAAATCACTCTCCGAAAAAGTCAAAAAAAGATATTTCTGACGCGAGTTAAAAAGTCCCAATCCAAAAAGTCCGCCGCTGCCAAGCGCATAATAAGACTGAATAAGTTGATACCCTTCGCCCAGCGGAGACGCCCAAGGGTCGATAAAAGCCATAAGTCTCTTGACTCTGTATGGCTCGATAAGTATCAAGCCTATGACTCCTGCGACCACCGGAATTGCCATAACCAAAAAGTGCTTGTAATCGCAACCGCCGACAAAAAGCATAATCAGCACTACCATACCCACGCACATAGTAACCGACATATTGGGTTCCAACATAATAAGTCCGCATATCAACGCAGTTGCGAGAAGTATGGGAATCATATTCTTGAATTTCAAACTGCTCTTCTTATCAAGACAGCCTGCTATAAAAATGACAAGAGCAAACTTTGCGACGTCGGAAGGCTGCATTGTCGTGAAGCCAAGATTTATCCAACGCTTTGCTCCATAATTCTCTACGCCTATCTTTGGCACGAATACCAAAGCCAGCAATATTGCCGAAAACGCCAATATAACAAAACGCCACTTCTTGAGCCAATCCGTCTTGATAAATTTGACGGCGTATAAAACGACGATTGCAAAAACCAGCGCTATAGCCTGTTTTTTTACGTAATAAAATGCGTCTCCAAACTGACGCTCCGCCGAGTAACAACTTGCGCTGTATTGCATAACCAGTCCAAAAAGCGCCAAGAATATCGCGCTGAACACCAGCATCTTGTTATGTATCTTCCACTTATTCTCCACTGCCATTCTCCCTCAACAATTTGACTATCATATCAAAGTGCTCTCCTCTCTCAACGTAACTTGAGTATCTGTCAAAACTCGACGTCGTGGGAGAAAAAAGCACATTGAGCACGTCTTTGCTTACGGCAAGTTGCGTCGCGCGCTCTAAAGAAGAGGTAATTTCAAAAGTATATTCGTGATACGACGGCAAGAACTGCATTATAGAATACACGTTGTCACCCGTAGCAATAATATGCTTGACCGTATCGGGAAGACAGGAAAAAAATCCGTCGTAAGCAATACCTTTGTCATATCCGCCGACTATAACAGCGGTGTCCCCCTGCATAGACCTGCACGCTTTTATTGCGCTGTCAATGTTGGTGGCTTTGGAATCGTTGAAAAAGTTTTTGCCCATATAATTGCCGATAAATTGGTTGCGGTATCTCGGCGGCGTAAAATTCTTGATTGCCGAAATTATGTCTTGACTGCTTGCGCCCAAAAGTTTGCAGGTAAGAATAGCCGTCATTACGTTTTGATAATTGTAATCACCTTTGAGAGGAATATCGTCGGTGGACATAAATTCAACTTCTTCGTCAAAATCGAGATAAATCTTGTTATCTCTTACAAAAGCGCCTTTGACCTTGTGGCGTACGCTTGTATAATAGACCTTTGAAGTTATCAGATCACTGAAATTTCTGGTAACCTCATCGTCGTAATTGAGAATTGCGCAATCTTCCGCGCCCTGATTGATAAAAATATTAAACTTTGCGTTGGCGTAGTTTTGAAGATTTTTGTGTCTCTCAAAATGATCGGGAGTCACGTTGAGACAACTTGCTACAAGCGGATGAAAATCTCTGATACTTTCAAGTTGAAAAGACGACACTTCGAGCACTGCAATTTCGTCTTGTTTGATTTGTTCGACACTTTCGCAAAAGGACTTGCCTATGTTGCCGAGAGCGTAGGCTTTTTTGCCGCTTGCGTTGAGAATATCTCCTATAAGTTTAGTAGTTGTCGTCTTGCCGTTGGTACCGGTCACGGCAACTATCTTGCCTTGACAAAATCTATACCCGAGTTCTATCTCTCCTATCACAGGTACGCTATATCTCTTTGCGTACTCCACCAAAGGATGCTCTTGAGATATACTTGGGGATATTACGACCAAATCTTTTCCGTCTATCACGTCAAAGTTGTCCATATCCGACACGTCTGTCACCTGAGGATAATCTGTCAAGTCGATAGGACTGTCATTGTATACGCTGACTTTTGCGCCTTGAGACAGCAGAAGTTTGCACGCTCCTTTGCCGCTGATACCCCAGCCTATTATAAGTACGTTTTGCATTTGCCCTCCTATACGAGGACAGAAATCAACGCAACTGCGCTTGCAATAAAAGTGATAATTGCATAAAAACTTACTACTCTGTTCTCGTGAATACCTTTATATTCGAGGTGGTGATGATAAGGCGCAATGAGAAAAATTCTCTTCTTTCTTATCTTGAAACTTGCCACCTGCAATATTACTGATATGCACGAAACTATATACATTATGCCTGTTAAAAGAATTATTAGCGGTTGGGAAATAAAAATTGCCAGACAAGCCAGCGCTCCTCCCATTGCCAACGAACCAGTGTCGCCCATAAATATCTTGGCAGGAAAATTGTTTTGCCATATAAATGCCAGCATTGCTCCCAACAAGGCTATTGCAAAATACTCAAGTGATAATAACTCTTGAGTATAAAAAGTCTGTCCCATCTGCTTTGCGTAATAATAACAAACGTAAATTATTACGACGTAAAATACAAGATTGACGGACGAAGTCTTCGCCACCAATCCGTCAAGACCGTCAGTAAGATTGACAGCATTTGTCATTGCGATATAGATAATAAGACAAAATGGCAAAAACCACCACTTCAAATCTATAGTGACGTCACAAAAAGGCAACTCTATTGTCGAACCTATATAGTTGTTTTTATAGCAATAAATTGATGCAATTATTGCTATGCCGAGTTGACCTATAATTTTTTGATAAGCCTTGAGTCCCTTGTTATGTTTTAGTTTTACTTTGAGAAAGTCATCGAGAAGTCCCACCAAGCCGTAACTCAACGTGATTGCCATAGCAACGATTCCCATCTTACCTCCGCCGATAGAAAATATCAGCGTCATAATTGCCATCGGCAGCAAAAATATTATGCCGCCCATAGTCGGAGTGCCGCTCTTGCCTTCGTGCTTGTCCACGTACTCAAGGATAGGTTGCCCTGCCTTGAGCGCCTTCATTCCTCTTATGACAAGCGGAGCGATAAGCATTGCCAAGGCAAAAGAACTTATCAAAGCAAGTATTATTTTTATTTCTTCGCTCATACTCCTCCCTCTGCCGTTGCGGACAGTAACTCCTGCATATCCGAATAAGGCGTCTTGACGTTGTTTTCGTCGATATAGTTTTCACAGCCTTTGCCTGCTATGAACACGCAGTCTCCCTTATCCGCAAGTTCGACGCCAAGACGAATTGCCTTTGCCCTGTCAAGTTCGACGTAAAGATGTCCCTTGGGATTTACTCCCTGAAGTATGTCACTTGCAATGCCCTCGCGGCTTTCCGTACGCGGATTGTCCGAAGTGACAATAATTACGTCGCTCATCTCGCTTACTATCTTGCCCATTACAGGGCGTTTCGTCACGTCCCTGTCTCCGCCGCAGCCAAAAATCGTAATGACTTTTTTATCAGTCAAATGCCGTCCTTCTTTTAGCAAATTGAAAATGCCGTCGGGAGTATGCGCAAAGTCTACGACGTAAGTCACGCCGTCTTTGCGAAGCACGTTAAATCTTCCGTCAGGCGGATTTATTTGAGGCAAATTCTTCATTATCACGGAATTTGGCAATCCCACCTTTTTGGCTACGACGAGCGCGCCCAGCATATTGTAGACGTTGAACTTTCCAAAGAACTTGCAGTCAATATCCAAGATCTCGTCGAGCACGTTTGCAACAAAACTTTCTCCGTAATCTCTCGTCGTAATATTTATCGCAAATGCGTCGCTGGGATTTTCCAATCCGTAAGTAATTATTGGCAACTTATTTTCTTTTATAATCTTCAACCCCAACGCGTCGTCGACGTTGACTATTGCGAGTTTTGTATTAGTTTTTTGAAAATACCCTTTTTTGCAATCTCCATAGTCAGTCATATTGCCAAAAAAGTCTAGGTGATCTTGTGAAAGATTGGTAAAGACGCTCATTTCTGCCGTTGCGCCGTACAGTTTATTGAGATATATTGCGTGCGCAGAAAGTTCCATCACAACGTATTGCATACCCGCGTCAAGCATCTTGGCAAAGAGACCTTGCAATTCAAGCGGATCGGGAGTCGTAAGGTTGGCAGTCAATCTTACGCTGCCGTACTCATAGTACATAGTGCCTATCAAACCGCAATTTATCCCCCCTCTTTGCAACAGTTCTTTTATCAAATACGCGGTAGTAGACTTGCCGTTGGTACCTACGACGGTGATAAGTTTGAGTTTTTTTGACGGATTATTATAGTAATTGCTTGCCATAATGCTGTACGCCTTGCGCGTATCGTCTACTTTGACGACAGTGGCAAGCGAGTTGGAATAGTCGTTGCAACATACGACTGCTTTTGCTCCTCTCGCAATGGCTTCGTCGGCAAATCTGTGTCCGTCAGACTTCTTGCCTACCAATGCAATGAAGCAATCTCCTTCCTCTACCTCGCAGGAGTTTATCTTTATATTTTTAATTTCAACGCTCTCTCCGTCTATACTCAAAACATTGCAACCGTCTAACAACTTATCAAGCAACATACCTCTCTCCTATATATGCGTAATTATTTTTATTTATATTATATTATTAAAAACGCCTTTGCAATACCTTTAACAATCTTCGACATTATCATAACAAAATACAACAAATAAGCATTATTGCGCGTTATGGGCAAGCAAAGAAGATTTTCTTAGACCTCAACAAGTGGAAAACATAACAACTGACGAACTTCGCACCGTTTGCCCTGCCGAAGGAAATTGATAGGTAACCTTGCCGCTTTCGCCGTCTATCTCATAGTCCAAACCTACCTTTTTGAGCGCAACCACAGCGTCGGCAATGCTCATACCCAATATGTAAGGCATCTCAATTTCCGTATATCCCAAGTCGTCGGGATTTAAAGTAGGCTTGATATTCTTATAGGCGAATATACTTGAAAATATTTCTCCCACGTAAGGCGCTGCTACGATACTTCCGTAATAAACGTAACCTTGAGGCTCGTCGACGAGAAGAAGACATACCAAAGTATCATCCCCCACGTCGGCAAAACCAATAAATGACGAAATATACTTGCCTCTTGCAATTGCGCCGTTCTCATACTTTTGGGCAGTACCTGTCTTGCCGCCTATATTATATCCCGGCACGTATGCGTTCTTGCCGCCGCCCTCCGACACAACGCTGTATAGATATTCTTTTAGTGTGGCGGCTACCGAAGAATCCACCGTGGTATTCTTGACAGTCGGCGCGTGAGAATACGCAACGTTGCCCTTCACATCTGTAATCTTGTCGACGATATAAGGCGTATAAAGATTTCCGCCGTTGATGACGGACGAAACAGCCGTCGCAAGTTGAATTGGCGTGACTGCTATTGCCTGACCAAAACCAATTCTTGCAATATCTACGTTCTGCACGGAACCCACAGGCAACATTATGCCCTTCGCCTCGCCTGTGATGTCTATATTTGTCTTTGCGCCAAGCCCGAATTTTTCAAAATAACTATACATCTTTTCTTTACCCACAGTAAGAGCAATATCCATAAATACGCAGTTGCAGGAATTTTGTATTCCGTGTTGAAAGTCTTGCGAGCCGTGACCAATACTTCTCCAGCACTTGATTCTCTGTCCGTCGACTACGCTTCCGCCGCCGCAATAATAAGAATTTTTGATTGCATTTTCCGTCATACCTATTGCCGAAGTTAGTATCTTAAAAGTTGAGCCGGGCTCATAAGTGTCTGTCACCAAAATATTGCGCGAGCCTTGCAATAGCAAATCCATATCGTCTCTTGGAATGTCGTTGAGATCATAAGTCGGCGCGCTTGCCATTGCCTTGATTGCGCCCGTCTTGGCGCTCATTATCAGACAACTTGCAGACTTTGCGCTATATTTTGTTTGCGCGTCCACAACGGCTTTTTGAGCAAAATTCTGCATATAGTAGTCAATCGTCAACGTAGTAGTCATACCCTTGATTGAATCAACGTAAGTAGTTACATTGGAATTTAACTTCCTGCCTATCAAGTCAGTCTGTGTATACGACGCGCCGTTGACTCCCTTTAAATACTCGTCGTAATACAACTCAACTCCGCTTTGCCCCACGCCATCACTGTTGGTAAAGCCAAGCACTTGCGTAAGAAAATTGCCGTAATTGTAATATCTCTCACTATTAGCAGTCAAATAAAGTCCGTTGACGTCAGTGGCAATAAGTGCAAGCATTTGCTCCTTGCTTAAATTCTTTGCAACCGTGATTTCACTGACTCCCTTTTTAGAGAGTTTCTCGGCAAGTTTATTTTTGTCCATATCTATAATATCCGCTATAGCCGAAGCAATATAGTCAATGTCCTTCATCTCGTTGGGACGCGCGTATAGAGTGTAACTTGTCGTAGAGTTTGCCAATACCACACCGTTGATATCAGTAATATCTCCTCTATCCGCTCTAAACGGCAAGTCTCTCGTCCATTGGTCGTAAGCCTTGTATTGTAATGCCGTTCCCCAAAGCACCTGAATATAAAACAACCTTGCAAAAAGCGCAAAAAATACGACGACTATCAATATCAAGCCTGCAAAAAATCTCTTCTTAATAGAAAAATGCGATATCTTATCCAAAGTTAAACTCCATTCAAAAATTTGCTCTACAATATACTATTGGACAAGTGTCAAAAATATTCAAAAAGTCAAACTAAAATAAAAATTGACGGAAAATTCCGTCAACGTGTAATCAAACTTTTTTAAGAAGTTTGCCATCATCAAAAAACTTGTAATGAAAAAACCTGCCTTGCTCATTGACGTACACGTCATTACGACCGTCAATGTACCAAACGCTATAAAAATACTCTCCGTGCATTTTGTCAAGATTGTTTTTGACATTGACTGTCAATGCGTCGCACATATTTTCATTTAAAGTCTCAAAATCTTTTAGCGAAGAGTGATTTGTTAAAGTTTTGAGAATCTGCCAACCTCTTCTATCTTGGGTATTGTACGGAGCAAACCCAAAGTCAAGATAAAGTTTTGCCGCAAGCCAAGTGTGCGTCTGAGTATGCAGCGCAATTTTGTCATATCCCAAATTCTTTGCCAACGTTAAAGTTTGCGAAATAAGCGGTCTTGCCAATTTCTTGCCCTGATATTGCCGGCTTATTCCCAACCAGTCAATTACGCAATCATACCCAAACTCTTTAGTAGGCGAAATTGTCGCAGTTGCAATCTTTTCTCCGTTAGCATTTTCTATGAAAAAACATCTCTTGAACAGTTCTTGATAAAATTTATCATAAAAACTATGGAAAGCACTCTCGCCTTCTTCCCAACTTGCAAACTCTCCGGTGCGTAAATGAATATTTATCCAATTTTCTATATCGCAATCGTCTTGCCAAAACACGAATTTATATCCGTCCGGCAACTCATATTTTGGTATATCGTCGAAATTGTCAAGCGTCATTATCAATAAATGATATTCCAACGTTTTTTCTATCGTATCCATATTTTTATCATACCACATCAAGTCCTATTATTCAAGTATTAAGCACAAAACAAAAGGGCGCCCTTTTGCGGAACGCCATTTTGTAGTTAAATATATTAAGATGGAGTGTGTGAAAGTCTTATTTAAGTTTCAAGCCCAAACTGTCGCAAAACTTGTCAAACCAGTTGGTGCTTTGCTCATATTCATACTCGGGAATAATCGTAACGTTGGTAGGAACGTAACTTCCGTCTTCGGTGACGACACTTGCAAGCAATTCGCTGTCAATGTTCTGTACGTCTTCGTCCGCTTGAGCCTGATTTGCAGAAATGAATTGATTTGCAATCAAAAGTCCGCAAATTGCGAGAGCAACGACCATAACCGTAACAATAATTTTTATCATATCCTTGTTGATATTTTTCTTACCTACTCTCTCTCTGCTTATCTTTTTTGCCTGAGCGCCACGATCGTAGTTTTGATTGAACTGCATATCCTGTTGGTATTGCGCTTGGCTGTTGACGTAATTATAGTCATAATTGTATTGCGGAGTGCTAAAACCGTTGTTGACGTATTGCGACGCCTGCGTTTGGAAATAACCTGTGTATTGCGGCTGACCTTGGTATTGATAATCTTGATTATACCCCTGATTGTAAGTATAATTATTATATCCGCCATTCATATAATCCTGCGAATATCCCGCTTGTCTTATATATACCTCTCTTTCCGGAATTTCACGCTCATAGTTAGCGCTTTCATCCTGCTGCGTTCTTCTGTCTCTTAATCCAATTGCCATAATACACCTCCTTGTTCAATACACCTTGTTTATATTCTTTTATTTGTTTACTTTTTTTATACCCTTTGAGCAATTCTCAACTTTGCGCAACTTGCGCGAGAATTGTCTTCAAGTTCCTGCTTGCTTGCAACGAGAGGTTTTTTGGTGATAATCTCAACTTCTCTTCTCTTGTTGCACGTACATATCGGTTGATGCGGAGGACAGATACATTCTTTATTGAGTTCCACAAACACCCTTTTTACTATCCTGTCCTCCAAAGAGTGGAAGGTTATGATACATATTCTTCCACCTGCTTTCAACCTCAAAACTAAATCATTGACAACTCTGTCCAAATCCTTTAGTTCGCCGTTTACCTCTATCCGTATGGCTTGGAAAGTTCTCTTACAGGGATTTCCAAACTTCCATCTGAGTTTTGCCGGATAAGCCTCTTCTATTATCTTTGCAAGTTCTCCCGTCATCTCTATCGGCTTTGTCTTGCGATACTCGACTATGTCTCTTGCAATTGCTCTGGAGAGTTTATCTTCTCCGTAACGCCATATCACGTCTGCCAATGCTTCTTGCGAATATTCGTTGACGACCTTCTTAGCGTCTAGATATTGACTTTGGTCCATTCTCATATCCAGCGGAGCGTCTGCATTGTAGGAAAATCCTCTGTCTGCATTGTCGAGTTGATAGGACGATACCCCAAGGTCTATCAACACTCCGTCCAACTTCTCTATTCCAAGTTCGTCCAAGTGAGTTATGACGTTCTTGAAATCGTCGTGGATATAAGTAATTTTATCTTCATACTCTTCAAGTCTCTTTTGAGCGCTTTTCAACGCGTCTGCGTCTTTGTCTACTGCTATGAGCCTTCCGCCCTTGAGCCTTGCAAGTATTTGACTGCTGTGTCCTCCGCCTCCAAGCGTACAGTCGAGATAAACTCCGTCAGGATTTATTTTCAGTCCTTCTATACACTCTTCTAGCATTACAGGCTTGTGCTTGAATTCCATTTTATCACCAAGTCAACGCCTTGCCCTCGGCATTGGTCATTACACCGCCTGTGGTCTGCTTACGATTTGCTTTGTACTCGTCGTAATCACTTTTTTTCCAAAGTTCCAACTTGTTGAACATTCCCACAAAGACCATATTGCGCTCTACTTCGAAAATGATGTCGTCTTCGTCTTGAGTGATCGTAAAGCGTTTTTGCTTGTCTTCGTTGATGACGCGGATACTCTCGAGAAAGTCTCTCATTCTGCAATAGTTCTCCGTCTCGCCTATCTCCGTTTGTCCACCCATTTGAGCGTACAAGTTGTCCATTACTTCCTGTCCGAAAATCGTCAGACACTTTGCTCCGTTGATAACCGTACAGTAAAGAGCGCTGTCGCCGAAATACTCGCGGAACGAAGACGGTATTCTCATACGTCCTCTTTCATCCGACTGTATTTTTATGCTTCCGAAAAGTGCCTTCATTGCGTCTCCTTAACTGTTACACATTTATTATACAAATAAAAGATTTGTTTGTCAATAAAATTTGCAAAAGTTTTTCCAAAAATTTCCCAACTATTTTTGGCGGTATTTTCGGATAGACATTCTTAAATATTATATACAAAGTATATAATAAAAAGTAGTATAAATATCTATTATGTTTTTAAAGTTTCAATTTTACTTTAATTTTTCTCCATTTTGGGAAAAATTTCGCACTTCTGGGAAAAAATTGGAAAGGTTTTAGCCGAAAGAAGTTTTAGGCTTTATCACAAAGTTTTTTAAAGCCTTGCCGCAATTATTTGTTAAGAACTTTAGGTGGTTTCTTTAAAAAATTGTCGACAATCGTCTCTTCAATTATTAAACTTTCTTTTTTTCAAAAGCGCTGTAATTGCCAATAGCAATTTGCTGTTTTATTATATAATAAATTTATTTAAATGTCAATAGCCTACGGTTAATTTTGCTAAAGAATTATAAATTTGCTGAAATTACTTTAATCAACTTATTCTCCACTTGATCGCAAGACGTCAAGAAGTATTTTACCGTATTCTTCTCAAAGTACTTGACTGCCCTGCAATCTTTGCCGTGCAGATGTCCGTATACAACGCTGACTACGCCGTATCTTTCAAACATTGAAGTATATTCGCTGTCGTTTAACGTCGCGTCAAAAGGCGGATAGTGACACATCACCACAATCCTATCCCCATCTTCTTGGAGTTTCAACGCGCTATCCAAAGACAGTTGAAGGCGAATCTTTTCTCTTTCGTTTATCTTTTTGTCCGCCGCACTTTGATTTGTCAAATTCCAAAGCCTAGTACCGCAAATAATAATATTGCCAAACTTGATTGCGTCGTTTTGTATCACAAAAAAATCTTTTGGCAAAGCCTTGCGTATCTTTGATACGGAATTCCACCAATAATCGTGATTACCCTTGACAATAACTTTCTTGCCTGGCAATTTTGCAATTTCGTTTATATCCAAAAGCGCATTCTCAAGCGTCATTGCCCACGATATATCTCCTGCAATAAGTACAATATCATCATCTTTTACCTTGACGCTCCAATCGTCGCAAATCTTTTGCCAATGACCTTCCCAACAAGCCCCGAATATGTCCATAGGCTTGTCCTCAGAAAAAGACAAATGTAAATCGCTTATTGCATAAATATCCATAGATAAATTATAGCAAATTCAAAGACATTTCTCAACTGTTTATCACATAGTCAAATCTATTACTTTTAAATATATTAAGTTTACCCATTTCGCTTTTGTCGAAGAAATAAGTTTATATTATTCTCTTTTTATTGAATTCGCGTGACTGCAGAGATTAGTCGTATTTTTTATCCGTGCTAGGGCGAGTTGTATCGTCAAGCATACTCGCCGTACACGTCGATGTCCCAAGTTCCGACGCCTACTGCAAAAAGACGGCTGATATATGCAGTCGTCCGTAAATATTGATAAAGTTATAAAATAATAATATAAAGGTAGCAATTTCGCTACCCTTATATCATACGTCTTATCAGTTGTTGTTGAGATTGCATTTACAACGGTTGTCTACTCCACATTCTTGCGGATAGAGTGGCAAGTCAAAGAAGCCGTCGCATACCTGCTCATTAAACTCTTGACACGGCGGTATATAACAATAGCCGTAACTAGGTATAAGCAAGTGCACCTGCATTATTACTTTTAAAATCGTAGTCAGACATACTGTGAGAGTAAACGTCGTTCCGCTCACAAAAGTACCTCTTGCGCTGTAAAGTGATGCCGACGCTACTATGGAATACGGCATAACAGACGGCGCAGACGTATGTAGCACCACGTCTCTCTCAACCGAAATAGTTGCGCTACCGGTACCTCTTGTGCCGTTGGCGTCAACAAAATTCACCTGAACTGGAACGCTTATCGTACACTGAACTCTTGACGAACAATTATCGTCTTTGAGAGGAGTGACAATCAAATCACTAATGACGGCTTGAGAACTCGTAGCATTGGCGCTGACGAAAGTATAAGGCGCAACCAATCCCGTAGCAGGCTCTACGTCTGTGAGCGTAACGCTCAAATCGGTGAGAGTTTCCTGTCGCATACACATATCCAAAACCTTGTCACACTGTATGCACACCCTCTCGCAAATGCCGTTTAATCCGCCGTTTCCTCTTATCGGTCCGGGAATCTTGTCGGACTTGCAATTATTTGAAAATGACATATATTCTTCCTCCTATTTTACTGTCATAATTGCACACAGAATTTTGTATGCTCACAATTATATATTCGTAAAGATAGAATTTTGTTACTGTGACAAATAAAAAAAAGACAAACGAACAAAAAAATTCGTTTGCCTTAATTTTTTGATAAATTACACTATTTTCTTCTAATAATTATGAAAAGCGCCTTAATTAAGAAGACTTTAAGTATATGTACGGCTATTTGTAAGTATCTATCAGATGTTCGATTTTTGCCAAAATTTCGTCTTTACCGATTTTTGCCTGCGAAGAAACCATCATAATATTGTCAGCGCCAATGCAAAGTTCTCTTGCAATTACCCCTCTTTGCTTATTGCAAGCCATCTTAGAAAGTTTGTCACACTTGGTCGCAATCACACAAAACGGTATTTGATAATGGTGCATATAAGCAACCATTTGCTTGTCAAACGCAGTCGGCTCGTGCCTTATATCAACAAGCAAAAAAACATTGATAAGCCGCTTGCTTCCAAGCAAATACCCGCCAATCAACTCATCCCAATTATCCTTGATATCCCCTGACACTTTAGCATAACCGTAGCCAGGCAAATCGACCAACATCAACTGTCCCTTGTTTATCTCAAAGTAGTTGAGTAATCTTGTTTTACCGGGCGTAGACGACGTCTTCGCCATACCCCTAATATTGACAAGATAATTGATAAAAGAAGATTTACCCACGTTTGATTTTCCTGCAATTGCAATTTCTGGCATTCCGTAATCAACGCAATTTTTGCAATTTGCAACAGACGTAATAAATCTACACTGTTTAATTTCCATACGCAATTCCTCCTCTGTTTAAATAAATATAGTTGTGAAGAGGAAGGAAATATAGCAAAATCAACAGCCGCCATTGCGACAAATGAAAATACTAGTTAAAATTTATTCCGCAAGCCTCTTCAAATACCGTAGAAACATTGTCTGCTAGCACAAAATTTATGCTATTCAACACACTACTTGGCAACTCTTGCATATCTTTTTGATTTTGTTTTGGTATTATTACCGTCTTTATTCCGCTTCTCATTGCGCCTAAAGTCTTTTCTTTAAGTCCGCCTATTGCAAGCACCTTACCGCGCAGCGTCACCTCTCCGGTCATTGCCAAGTCTTTTTTGACAGGCTTGTCCGTAAAAGCCGACAATACGGCTGTCGCAAGCGCAATACCTGCACTAGGTCCATCCTTTGGAGTAGCGCCCGCAGGCACGTGAATGTGAATATCGTGTTTATTAAACGCTTCCTCGCTGATGTTAAGCGAAACGCATTTACTTTTTATCAAAGACACTGCTATCTCCGCAGATTCTTTCATTACGTCGCCAAGACTGCCTGTCAAAAGTATTTTTCCGCTTCCATAAGGCAACAATCTCACTTCAATCGGCATAGTCACGCCGCCAACGCTTGTCCAGGCAAGTCCGTTGACTGCGCCAACCTCTCCGCCTACGACGCCGTCGTCACCTTGATATTTGACCGCGCCAAGATATTCCGACAGATTCTCTGCCGTAACGACGTAACTGATATTGTCTCCGCCGACTATCTTAGTTGCAATCTTACGGCAAACGCTACCAATCTGCCTTTCCAATTCTCTTACGCCCGATTCTCTGGTATATCCGTCAATAATTGCTTCAATTGCCCTTTCTTCAAACTCAACTTCGCAAGTTTCGATACCGTTTTGCTCCTTTTGCTTAGGCACAAGATACCTCTTGGCAATCTCTAACTTTTCTTCGACGGTATATCCTTCCATTTCTATGATTTCCATTCTGTCAAGCAAAGGTTTTTGAATATTTGCAAGAGAATTTGCCGTCATTATAAACATTACTTGCGACAAATCAAAAGGCAATTCAAGATAATTGTCTCTAAAATTAGCATTTTGATTAGGGTCAAGCACTTCAAGCATTGCGCTAGACGGATCTCCGCGCATATCTTGCGTCATCTTGTCGATTTCGTCTAGCAAAAAGAGCGGATTGCTCGTCTTTGCCTTAGACATACAGGAAATAATTCTTCCCGGCATTGCGCCTATATAAGTCTTGCGGTGTCCTCTGATTTCTGCCTCGTCGCGTATTCCGCCCAAACTCATATTGATATATTCCTTACCCAATGCTCTCGCTATCGACTGCGCAATTGAAGTTTTACCCACGCCCGGCGAGCCTACAAGACAGATAATTGGCGCCCTATTCTTTTCTCCAGCCAACTTTTTGACTGCAATAGCCTCGACAATTCTGTTTTTTACTTTGTCTATGCCGTAATGCTCTTTATCAAGCACTTCGCGAATATGTTTTAAATCAAAGTTGTCCTGCGTATACTCGCCCCACGGCAAAGACAGCGCAACGTCAAGATAATTACGCAAAATTGAATGTTCGGGAGACGTGACGTTCATTCTCTGCATTCTGTCGAGTTCTTTCTGCAACTTGCTTTTAACTTCTTCAGACGCTTTGAGATTTTTGATTTTTTGAGTGATTTCCTCAATTTCATTATCGTCGTCACCAAGTTCTTTTTTGATAACTTTAATTTGTTCTCTCAAGACAAATTCTTTTTGATTTTCTCTCAAAGTATTATCAAGTTTTTTGTTGATATCTTTTAATACGCCAAGTTTATAAGCCTCGACTTTCAACGTAGAAGACAGCCTTTGCGCCTTCAACTCGCAATTACTCTCATCAATATAAGCCTGCCTATCTATATCTCCGATGCAGTCGGCTATTATATCCATTATATCGCAGGTGTCCTGCATTCTCTCAAAAGCAAGCCATACCGCTTGCGGTATCACTCCGCCCAACTTCTCGAGACTTTTTACGTCTTTGTACAGCAAACTTCTGTATAAATTATCTTTAAACGATTCGTCAAACGGCGTGCCCTTATCTTCTTTGACAGTGACCCAAGTTGCGCTATCGTCCCTATCGACGATATCTATCAACCTTGCTCGTGCAACCCCCTCTAAAACTACCGTGGAAAAGTCTATTCTGTCTCTATATTCCTTTACGTTACAAATCACTCCGTATTCAAACACGCTTTCTTCGTCGGTAAACTTTTTTCCGTTCTTAATTTTGACGGCAAATACCTGCGCCCCATCTTTGTGCGCAGCCTTTAAATTTAACGCGTTGAGCCTATTTACTATATCCAATTTTTTTGTACAATTGGGCAATGCAACTTCGTCTATAAGCGGCAAAATAGTCATTTTTGATATTTCCGACATAGTTTTCTCCTTTGTCAAAACTCAAGACGCAATCTAAAAATTGCGACTTTCTCTCTTTTAAAGAATACGAATAATAAAAGATATTATTCGTATTCAATGAATTATATTCTTACAATCGTTGGCTTACACTCACCGGTGACGACGCCTTTGGTTATCACAACTTTTTGTATTGTCTTGTCTGTAGGCACGTCGTACATAAGTTCAAGCATAATGCTCTCAAGTACCGACCTCAAGCCTCTTGCTCCAGTCTTGAGTTTGATTGCCATTTTCGCAACTTCCACAAGCGCGTCGTCTTCAAACTCGACCTGCACTCCGTCTATTTCAAACAACTTCTTATACTGTCTTATCACAGCATTCTTCGGCTCGGTAAGTATCTTGACAAGCGCGTTTTCGTCCAAAGCGTCAAGACCGACTACTATAGGTATTCTTCCTACAAATTCGGGAATAAGTCCGAATTTAATAAGATCGTCAGGCTTAATGTCACTTATAAGTTCGCCGTAACTCACCTTCTTATTATCGCGTACCTTTGCTCCAAATCCCAACGAAGATCCGTCCAATCTCTTGTCAATAATTCTGTCAAGTCCTACGAATGCACCTCCGCATATAAATAGGATATTGGTCGTATCAATCTGTATACACTCTTGCTGCGGGTGCTTTCTTCCGCCTTGCGGAGGTACGCTCGCCAACGTACTTTCGATTATCTTCAAAAGCGCCTGTTGCACGCCCTCGCCCGACACGTCTCTGGTGATAGACATATTTTCGCCCTTGCTTGCAAGTTTGTCAATTTCGTCAATATATATAATGCCAAGTTGAGCCTTTTCTATATCGTAGTCCGCCGCTTGAATAAGTTTGAGCAAGATATTCTCAACGTCTTCGCCGACGTATCCTGCCTCCGTCAAAGTCGTAGCGTCTGCGACAGCAAAAGGCACGTTGAGTATTCTTGCAAGCGTCTTAGCAAGCAAGGTCTTTCCGCTGCCGGTAGGTCCGAGCATAAGAATATTGCTCTTGTCCAACTCAACTTCGCTATCTTTATAGTTTATTCTCTTATAGTGGTTGTATACAGCCACCGAGAGTACCTTCTTTGCATTATCTTGACCGATAATATACTCATCGAGTTTTGCCTTAATCTCGTGCGGTTTGAGCAAATTGAGTTCCTTGGAGTTCTCTTCTTTCTCTTTTAAATCGAGATTTAGACTTTCTTTCTTTATCAAATTGACACAGGTAGCCACGCAGTCATAACAAATACCCGAGTCCGGCTCTGCGCCGGGAATAATAAAATCTACGTCTTCGTAGAGCGCCCTGCCGCAAAGCATACATTTTCTTTTAGTTTCCAAACTCAACCTCTCTCATAAAAAATTTTGTCGACAAGACCGTATTCAAGAGCCTCTTCGGCTGACATATAATTGTCTCTCTCGCAGTCTGCAAGCACCTTTTCAAAAGGCTGTCCGCTGTTTTTTGCAAGTATTTTGGTAAGTTTTTCTTTCGTCTTTTGGATATGCTGCGCCATAATTTGAATTTCAGTTGCCTGTCCGCTTGCTCCGCCGAGAGGCTGATGTATCATAACTTCGCTGTTTGGCAATACAAATCTCTTGCCTTTTGCGCCGGATGAAAGCAAAAACGCTCCCATTGATGCAGCCATACCTATACAAATCGTGCTGACGTCGCACTTAATATAATTCATCGTGTCGTAGATAGCCATACCTGCCGTAACGCTACCGCCGGGGCTATTTATATACAGACTTATATCTTTCGTCGAGTCTTTTGCCTCAAGATATATGAGTTGCGCCACGACTGTGTTTGCCAGCGCGTCGTTTATTTCTCCGGTAATAAATACTATTCTGTCCTCCAAAAGTCTGGAATAAATATCATACGCTCTTTCGCCGTTCTCTGTCCTGTCAATTACGTTTGGCACTAAAGTTGCCTTCATATTTCTGCCCTCCAAATTATATTTTTAAATAAGTCCGACAGTCTTTAGCGTCGGACTTACTTATTACTCTGTCCAAGTCTACACTTAATTATTAACTTGATTTTTTGATAATATTACCGCCAATAGGACGATATTTTGTCAATTATTTGATTGTATTGTTGTTTTTGAGATACTCAAAGAGTTTGCTTGTGATAAGGTCTCTTCTCAAATACTCTCTGTATTGGTCGTTGATATATCCCTTGTATTCCTCAAAAGTCTTACCTGCTTGCTTTGCCATATCTGCAATCTTTTCGTCGATTTCTTCATCTGATACAGGTACTTGAACTGCCTTGAGAAGCGCCTCGAGAGTCAATCTCAATTTGACGTTCTTCTCTGCCATTTCCTTATAATTCTCTCTCAACTTCTCTTGAGTCATACCGGTGTATTTATAGTAGTCCTTAGCGTTGAGACCTTGATATTGCAATCTTTGCTCAAACTCTTGGATCATATCGTCGATTTGTTGCTCAATCATACATTGCGGAATTTCCACCTTGCTGTCGTCGGCAATCTTTTGAATAAGATCGTTTTCAAGTTTTGAATCTGCCTCTGCATTCTTCTTCTCTTCTATCTTACTCTTAACGCTTGATTTATATTCTGCAACAGTGTCAAACTCGGAAATATCTTTTACGCTTTCGTCGTCAAGAGCCGGCACTTCTTTGATATTGATTTCGTGCAACTTGACTGCAAATACCGCTTGCTTGCCTGCCAAAGACTTCTCGTGATACTCTTCAGGGAAAGTCACGTTGACGTCCTTTTCGTCTCCGATGTTCATACCCACAACTTGCTCTTCAAAGCCGGGAATAAACATACCGCTGCCAAGCGTAAGAGTCTGCTTCTCTGCCGTGCCGCCGTCAAACTTAACGCCGTCTACGCTACCGCTGTAATCAATCAAAACTTGATCTCCGTTTTGAGCAGGTCTGTCTACGACAGGAATCCAAGCGCCAGCCTCTTCGAGTTTTGCATTGATCTCAGCCTGTACCTCTTCTTCGCTCACTTCAACTTTATCTCTTGCAATCTCCAAGCCGGTATATTTTCCAAGAGTAAAGTCTGGCTTACATTGCACAGTCAACGTAAATTCAAGCGTCGTATCACTTATCGCATTGATACCTACTTCAGGCGTATCTACAGGATCAAGGTCTTTTTCCTGCTCGAGCACCTTGCCGTATTCTTGAGGTAAAATAATATCCAAAGCGTCATCGAAAAATATGCCGATTCCATACGCATTAACCAACGCTTTATAAGGTACGTGTCCTTTTCTAAAACCGCCGATCTGATACTTACTCTTTGTCTTCTCGTATGCTTTTTGAAGCGCATTCTGCCAATCTTGAGCATCTACTTTGACGGTAATTTTTGCTTTGTTTTTTTCCAAGTTTTCTACTGTGTAATTCATATAATATATGTCTCCTAAAATAATATTCTTAGTAATTAACTTAATAGATTTTAGCACACAAAATAAAATAATGCAATTATTATTGCAATAATTCCGCCTATAATTTATAATAAATATATAAATAATATCAATACTTGTGGAATTTTTGTTAAAAAGCGTAAATTTTTACCCATAAGCGTTGCTAAGAGGACAGTTAAATGCCAAACGACTATATCACGATAAAAGCCTTGGTAAGCGAGATAAATAATTTTGCAAAGGGCGGCAAAATAGATAAAGTAAATATGCCGGAGAAAGATGAGATTTGTCTCAATATCCGAGGTATGGGACAAAACAGACTTCTTACGGTATCTTGCAACGCCAACAACCCCAGAATACATCTCGACGGCGATAAAAAACAAAATCCTCTAACTGCTCCGTCTTTTTGTATGCATTTGCGCAAGCACCTCACCGGCGGCATAATCAATTCCGTCACTCTGCTTGGTGAAGACAGAATAATATGTTTTGATATTACTTCTCACAACGAAATGAGAGACAAAGTCAACTTCAAACTCATTGCCGAAATGATGGGAAGATACTCAAATATTCTGCTAGTCAAAGGCAATTCAATAATTTCCGACACGCTCAAACAGGTGTCTTATGACACGATGACAAAGAGATGTTTACTTGCCGGCGCAAAGTATGAATTGCCGCCTCAAAGCAAACTTTTGCCTACTCAAAGCAACGAAATCACTCAACTTCTGACAGACTTCAACGGCGGTGATTTGGCAAAATTTCTTATATCAAACGTGTCGGGTCTTGCTCTCATTACAGCAAGACAAATACTGCTGGAAAGCGGTATCTCTCCAACGGCGTCGCGTCTCAAAGACGAAGAAGTCAAAGTAATAATCAATACTCTTTTAGAGTATTGCGACATTGTCAATTCTCCAAAATACTCTCCTTGCGCGCTGCTAAACGACAGCGTAGGCGGAGATTTTTTCGTAACGAAATATATTGAATTCGAAGGGCTTCAACCCGCCGACAGTCTCAATCAAGCGGTTGTTCTTTGCACAGTCGAAAAGGACAGGCGCGAGCGAAGACAAGACAAGACGAAATATCTTCAAAAAGCCTTTAATTCACAAAGAAAAAAACTCCTCTCAAAACTTGAAAAGGATAAAAACAAACTGCAAGAGTGCGAGCGTACAGAGGAGATGAAAAAATTGGGAGATTTAATTTTATCCAATGCTTGGGCTATAAAAAAGGGAGACAAAATTGCCAAAGTAGTAGATTACTTCGACGAAAATTCCCCCACTGTGGAAATACCTCTCGACGAGAGACTAACACCGCAGCAAAACTCGCAGGCATACTACAAAAAGTATGCAAAACTAAAACGCACCTACGTTGCCGTAACGGAACAACTTGAAAAACTCACGCAAGAGATAGAATACCTTGAGACTATTGCGCCCTCTTTGGAATTGTGTTCTACAAACGACGAAATTGCAGAACTCGAGGACGAATTGGCGTCTATCGGCGCGCTTAAGAAAATTCGCAAGGAAAAGAAAAAGACAAAGCCGTCTCAGCCTATAGCATACGAAATCGACGAATTTGTCGTCCTCGTCGGCAAAAACAACTTGCAAAACGACAAACTTACTTTCAAAGTTGCCAACGGCGGAGACCTGTGGGTCCACACAAAAGACGCGCACGGAAGCCACGTAATAGTATTTGCCGAAGCAAGGGAGATACCCGACAAAGTCACGCAGATTGCTTGCGAAATAGCGGCTTTTTATTCGCTTGGAAAGAAAGACGGCGGAAGCAAGATTCCCTGCGACTATACTCCGCGCCGCAATTTAAAAAGGCACCCCTCCGGCAAACCGGGAATGGTGCTGTATACTACTTATAAGACGGCAATGGTGACGCCTGACGAGCATAAAGAATATTTATCAAAATAAATTTTAATATTTATAATATTAAAACTAAAATTATTATCCTCTCAAATTATCCAAAACTTTATGAAAATAGTCTGGCAACGGCGCTTCAAAAGTCATAATTTCTCCGCTTCTAGGGTGCGTCAATACCAATTTGTGAGCGTGCAAAAGTTGTCCTTTTAAATTAAATTTATTGCTACCGCCATATTGCACATCTCCCACGACGGTATGCCCAATATGTTTACTGTGAACGCGTATTTGATGCGTTCTGCCAGTCTTGAGTTCATACTCCACAAAGGTGTATCTTGCAAACCTTTCAATTACTTTATATAAAGTAATTGCCTCTCTTCCGCTATTGTTTCTAGATACCGCCATCAACTTTCTATCCTTTGCCGAGCGGTCTATGTACGTATGAATAATACCCTCGTCTGCCTTTACAACACCGTCAACAAGCGCGTAATAATACCTCTTGGCGGATTTGGAGGCAATCTGTTCTTGCAAAGAAATATGCGCAAAGTCGTTTTTCGCCACTACCAGCAGTCCCGACGTATCTTTATCCAACCTATGTACAATACCCGGGCGCACGACACCGTTGATAGAACTCAACGACTTGAGATGATATAAAAGCGCATTGACGAGAGTATTGTCGTATGAGCCGCTCGCAGGATGTACGACCATACCTTGAGCCTTATTGATTACTGCAATATCGTCGTCTTCATAGACTATGTCTATGGGAAGATTTTGCGGAGTGAGATTCAATTGCTTTATTTCCTCCTGCATTACGGAAATCTCCTCGCCTGCCTTGAGCGCATACCCTGCCTTTTTGACCGCGCCGCCTACTAAAACATTGCCTTTTTCTATTAAATTCTTGATATGCGAACGGCTATCTTGCGAATGAGCGCCAAGATATACGTCGAGCCTTTGCCCTGCGTCTTGAGCGTCCACAATATAGCATATTACGTCTCCGTCCAAATCTTCTTGAAATTCTTTTTCCATAATCATATCAAAAAATCTTTAAAATATGTCGATTAAATATCATTTTCTTTGTCATCACTTTCTTTTTTACTTTCTTCGTCTACTGCGCCGTCAGTTGAATTTGGCGCTTCTTCTACCTCTTCTTGTCCGCTGCTTTTTTGTAAATTATCGGTTGAATCAGTGCCCACTTTTTCTTGGGCCTTTTTGACCTTCAATATTCCCAAGTCTCCCTCTTTATAGTCAAAGACAATATACGCGCATATCATAAAAACTCCAAGCACGAGATAAATATCAGCCACGTTACCCACGCCAAAACTCGTATTGAAGAGTTTTTGGAAAATTCCGTCTAAAAATAAATATTGAATGAAGTCTCTCACCACGCCGTCGCAAAATACTCTGTCTATAAGATTGCCAAGTCCTCCCGATATCAAAAGCAACATCGACCACCTAAAAAGCCAAGAAGTCTTGGGACGCTTGAGCGCATTAAGCACAACTATAGCCGCCAAAACAATAGTCAAAATTACTGTCAACGCTATTAAAAACCCTGTTTTTCCCGAAAAAGCCGAGAATGACGCGCCGTCATTGAAACACGGATAAATGGCAAAAACTCCGTCTATCAACGTATAACTCTGATAAGAATTAAGTCCCAACCTGTTCATTACCACGTCTTTTGAAACTAAGTCACTTGCAATCAACAATGCAAATATCAAAAAATCTATTAAAATACGCCTTATCACAGCATTTTTATCTTGAATTTTCAACATAATTATTTTATCTGTCCTTGTATTGATACCCCGCCCGGAGTAAATAAAAACATATTGTCGGCAATTCTCTGCTCGCAACCGCCCAGAGCATAAATCGCGCCGTTGAGAAAGTCCAAAATGCGTTGAGCATACTTCTCGTTTATTCTATTGAACTCGACAATTATTGCCTGTCTATTGCGAAGATTGTCTATAATATCCTGCACTTCCGACAGCGTCTTGGGAGTTACGATGAGTATATTCTGCATATCTCCGCCGGCATATTGTTGCTGTTTTTTATTTCTAAAAGAGAAAAGTCCTTTCTTCTTTGCAGGCTCATAATTCATATTTCTACCGTCAAAGTCTATGCCATCTTGATATGGATACCCCTGTCCCATAGGCATTTGCCCCATATTGGGCTGCCCCATAGGCTGCTGCGGCGGATAAGGCTGCGTATACTGCGGTTGAGGCGCATACTGTTGTTGGTTAGGATATTGAGGTTGCGCCATTTGACCTTGATACGGAGGTTGAGGCTGATAATTATTTGACTGATAGTTGGCTTGCGAATATGGTTGCTGCGTATATTGAGGCTGTTGATACCCCGACTGCGCGCCGAGATTTTCGGGATTTTGATAATCACTGCGAGAAAAATTAAATCTCCTGCGAGGAATAAAGCCGTCGCGCCCGCCGTCGTTGTTAAAAACGTCTCTTTCTTCGTTGTTGTAATCTCGTCTGTCCATTATTTGTCTCCCAAATTGTAATTGCGTTCGCCAAAAAGCACTCTTCCCAGTCTTACCATAGTCGATCCGCCGTATTCTATTGCCATCTCATAGTCATTCGTCATACCGCAAGATAGAGTGTCTATCTGATGTCTGTCCGATGCCGTAGACTTAAATGTTTCGTATAATTCATTAAAAGATTTGTATAAATCTTTTAATGCTTCTTTATCTTCAAGATTAGGCATAACCGTCATAAGACCTCTCAACCTAATTCCGTCCTTGTCCTCAACGTACGCCAAAAGTTCGTCAAGTTGCTGAGGAGCAATTCCTCCCTTGGATATTTCGCTACCCATATTGACTTCTATAAGACAATCGGCAACAATATTATGCTTTTTTGCCTGCTTGTCTATCTCGTCTGCCAAACTTTCTCTATCCAAAGAATGTATCAAAACTGCTTTATCAATGATATATTTGACCTTATTCGTCTGAAGTTGACCTATTATGTGCCATTTGAGTCTCTTGCCGAAGTCGTATTTATCTACAAACTCTTGCACCCTATTTTCTCCAACGTCGGTGAGCAACTTATTGTCGGCAATAAAGGATATTAGTTCTCTTGATTGCATTTTCGTTGCGCCTATCAACGTAACTGCGTCTTTTCTTCCGGCTCTTATCTTTGCTTCTTCTATAAGAGTCAAACACTTCGAGATATTGTCTTTAATTTGCTCAAATTCCATAAGTTCACCCGAAAAAGTTGATACCTTGTATAGTATTATATCACAAAGATTTACTCTTGTAAATAAAATAAATAATATAATATTTATCGGAGACTATACTCAAATCACCTCTATACTTTGCAAGTGACAATAATCAAAACAAAAATAGACTGCTATTTTGTCCATATTTTTGCTTATATTACTTTATATCCATTCTCTATTATAATCTTTGAAAAAGTGCGTTGCTAACACCTTTTATCAATCATCTATGTCAAATAAATTACAAGACCGAGCGCAATATTTATAAATTGCCATCGGTCTTGTTAAGTTTAGTTTAATATTAAATTACTTGAGTTGAGCCTTTACTTTTTCTCTCAACTTAGGTTACGCATAAAGACATCTACTTGCGCAATAGACTCTCCCAATTTGACGCTGACATAAATCAATCGACTGTGAGCAGCGTTGTCTTTTAGACGGCTGTACGAGTTGATTTATAAATACGCTCGAATTTTGCAATAAAATAATTTATAATTATAAATATTATTAAATTATTGCAATTTTTGCGCTAATTCATAAGTATATCAAGCAAAACGAATTTAATTGAGAATTATTTTAGTCAATTTCCGCGCTTGCAATCTCCATATTATCAAGACTGTCATCTCTGTCAATAGGATTGATTTTGCTTACTGATACCTCATAAGCAACTCTTTCTTCGCTCTTGTCCTCGCCAAGATTTTTGACGTAAGTTCTGCTTTGTATTCTGCCTACAACGGTGAGTTTGTCACCCACTTTCATATTCTGCACAAAGCGAGCGTTTCTGCCCCACATAATACAAGGTATGTAATCCGATTTGTTGTACGCTCTGTTGACCGCTATAAGCACGTCGCATATTTCTCTCTTAAAAGGCGTGGTGCGATATATAGGCGGCTTGCATATATATCCGGTAATCTCAATACTGTTGGGTGTAACCGTTTCGTCCATAGGCAATAAGTCTCTTACAAAAGCCGTCAACAATAATTTTGACTTCTCCCCTTCTATCTTATTGTAACTTCTGAATTGTCCTACAAGGTTTATTTTGTTTCCCACTTGTACTTCGTGTCTCACAAGCAATCTGTCAGAAATAGTGATAGGAATAAAATCTTTCTGTTCTGACAGTCTCGGAACGGCAACGACTGTTTCGTAAAAGCCCTCTCCAAATACTTCGTGAGTATAAATCGGCTCTTTTACTACAGTGCCGACCAATTGCAATTTATTGTTGTTCATCTGTTCGTAGTTCATAATCTACCCTCCAATTGTGTTTTTATTTCTAACGCTATCTAAAAAGCAACGTATTTTCTTTATTTATTCTTTGTCAGTTTACCTTATGTTGTATACCGCTACTATCTATGCTGTATCCCTCTTGGTATACCAAATCTGAAATTTTGACCATTTTATAGCCTTGATTCTTCAGATTTGCAATTACCAACGGCAACGCCTCGAGTATATTGTCACTGTTGTTGTGGAAAAGGATTATAGAGCCGTTTTTTACCCCCTTGTTTACTCTTGAGAGAATTTCCGTTGCGCTAAGCCCCTTCCAATCAAGAGAATCCACAGTCCACTGCACTCCAATCATATTCTTTTGCTCGACCACTTCCAACAACGTGTTATTATAGTCGCCAAAAGGCGGTCTAAAGAATTTAGTCTCAATACCTGTCAATTGCTTTACGCCTTCAGTCACGTAATCCAATTCTTCTGCAATCTTTTCTTTGCTCAAAGTGCTCATATTGAGATGGTTGTTGCTGTGATTGCCTATATCGCAACCGCTTTCAGCAATTTTCTTTACCATATCCGGAAATTTATCAATCCAAAATCCCACTAAAAAGAAGGTGCCTTCAACTCCGTGTTTATCCAGAAT
>JAIDUV010000053.1 GCA_029060025.1 Clostridia bacterium
GACTTCTTCTCTTTGCACTTATACTTTGTGAGTGCGTAGTCTCTTAAGCCGTCAAAGTATTTCTTTTGCTCTTTGCTTAGCAATGCGTACGCTTCGTCAAGTGTAAGTCTTGGAGCCTTTTCTACCTTTGGCTTTGCAGGTGCGGTAACTTTAACCTCTTTCTCCACTACCTTCTCTACCACTTTTTCTACAGGTACTTCGACTATCTTCTCGACCGGCACCTCTACTCTTACTTCCTTTTCTACGATTTTCTCGACTTCGACTGGTACTTCTACTTTTACTTCTTTCTCAACAACTTTTTCGACTTCGACCGGCACTTCGACGACTTTTTCCACTATCTTCTCAACAGGTACTTCTTTCTCCATTATCTGCGTTTGCGGTTGAGTTGCTGACAACTCCAAGATCTTTTCCATAAGTTTTTCTTGGTTTTGCATCATTTGTTTTACGGTCTCGTCATTTATATTGCTTGTCGCAACTTCTTTCTCAACAACTCTCTCAACTGGCTGTTGCTCTGCTAGTTTTTGCATCAATTTTTCGTTTTGCTCAATAAGTTTATTTACTAGTTCGTCATTCCCAGACGCCTGTTGCGGCAAAGCCTGTTGTACACCCGGCAAGAGCGCAGTCACTGTCTCGGATATAAGTCCTCTCATTTCTTCTACGCCTATGCCAAAGCCACCGCCCATATTTCCGCCTTGCTGTCCGCCTGCATTCATATTTCCGCCGCCAAACATACTCATAAACATCATCTTCATATCTTCTTCGCGGCGTCTCGCTTCTTCTTTTTCTTCTTCGCGTCTTGCATTCTCTGCTTCAATCATACTGCGTTCGTACTGATATTGAGCGTCTTCAAGTTCTCTCAATGACTTATTATAGCCCTTCTTCATCAATATCATAAATACCAAACTCAATACTACCAAGCCCATCAATACGCACGCTATTACAGTCCAACTTGTCATAGCAAGCCCAAACAAGCCTGTCGCGCCTGCATAGTACGTCTTGTACTTATCTTCCATCGTCCTCTTGTTCTGCTTTTTCTTGCTTGCATAACCAAAGCCTTTGGACATAAATATTATTATCAATACTATGCTAATTGCGCTGGCTATAACCTGCCACCACTGCTTAAGCATTTCACCTACGTTTTCAAAGGATATGCCGCTTCCGTCCTTGTCGCCGTTTTCGTCAGGATTTGGGTTGTAGCCATTGCCGTTGGCGTCTATGCTTATACTGTAATTACATACTAAGCCGCTCTTTATGAAGTATGTTCCGCTTGGTTGATTTACTGTCAATTGGTAATCGTCCGCCCACTTAGACTTGTCATAGTCTCCTCCAAACGTCAACATTCCCTTGACTTGCTCCGTTATGTCGTTGCCATCCTTATCTCTTACCACGTATGTCGGCATCTGTACCTTGCCGTTGAATACCAACTCTGTATCTTGCCACTCTATCGTAATGACTTCCATTCCTTCTTGCGGAATTATTACGTACGCCCATTCTACATTGCCGTCCAAGATATAGTTCTTCGCCCAAGCCGCCGTTGAGTTGAGTATTGCCTTTATGCTATACGCTCCCACTTCGCTCTTGCCTATATCTCCCTCATACGTCACGTCATTAGCAAAGTCCACTCCGTTGCGGTCTACTCCCGCTATTCCTACAAAGTCCTCTACAGTCGGAGTAAACTCCTTGCCGTCTCTCACGTGTTCGTCACTGTTCCATACAGCCGTCAAGTGCGCCTTCTCTATTGTCCACTT
>JAIDUV010000054.1 GCA_029060025.1 Clostridia bacterium
ACAGGTACTTCGACTATCTTCTCGACTGGCACTTCGACTTTTACTTCTTTCTCAACAACTTTTTCGACTTCGACCGGCACTTCGACGACTTTTTCCACTATCTTTTCAACAGGTACTTCTTTTTCAATTACCTTTTCCACGACTTGAGTAGAGTTGTCTTTTTCTAGCAACTTTGCAATAAGCGCTTCTTGCGTCTTCATCATCTGTTCAAAACGCTCGTCATTTTTGTCTATTAACTGCTTTATCACGTCTTCATTGACTGCGCTTGCGACGGCGACTTCTTTCTCAACGACGCGCTCTGACGGTTGCTCTGCAAGTTTTCTTATTAAATCTTGCATTGCTTCTTCATTCTTCTGAGACTTTGCCATCATCTTTTGCATTGCCTCTTCGTTCTTTTCGCTCTTCTCAAGAAGTTGCTGTACGAGTTCGTCATTCGTAGACGCCTGTTGCGGCAAAAGTTGTTGAACGCCAGGCAAAAGCGCCGTCACTGTGTCGGAGATTATTCCGCGTATTTCCTCTGCGCCTATTCCGTAGCCGCCTGCATATCCGCCCTGAGACATTCCCTGTCCCATATTGCCGCCGTTCATTCCTTGCATTCCCATAAACATCATACGCAGATTTTCTTTTTCTTCTTGCTTCTTCCTTTCTTCGTAATCTGCAAGACTTTCTTCGTAAATCTCTTCTGCCTTGTTGCATCTGTTCTTGGCTATTATCATTATCACCAGACTTGCCACCGCTAAGCCCATCAGCGTACACGCTATTGCTGTCCAAGCAGTCATTGCCAAGCCAAACAAACCTGTCGTTGCCACCGCATAGACATTGCTCTCCAGTTTTTCTGCCTTCTTGCTATACTTCTTGCGCTTACTCTCATAGCCCGCTGTCTTGGATAAGAATATTATTATCAATATTATAGATATTACGCTTGCTATGACTTGCCACCACTGCTTGATAAACTCCTCTATATTGCCAAAGTTTAATGTTCCGCCACCGTTGTTACCGCTGCCAGGGTCGTTGCCACTTGGTCGGTTAGGATCGGTTGGGTCATAGTCCGGAGCGTTGCCATTCTCGTCTACTATCTTAAACGTACATACTGCTCCCGAGCGGATAAAGTAATTCTCTGTATCACTTACTGTCACTTTTACTGTATACGTACCTTTCTCCGTCTTTGTCTTGTATCCTTCCGTAAACTTCAACTTCGACAGGATATCATTGTCCGTCACTTCGTCTCCATTTCTGTCTTTTACTACGTACGTCGGATAATGTACATTGCCATCCCATAGGAACTGCGTGTCTCCCCATTCTATTGTCAAGATACTCATTCCCGACTTTGGTACGACTACGAAGTACCACTCTCTGCTCACTTCGTCCAACTTGTAATTTGC
>JAIDUV010000055.1 GCA_029060025.1 Clostridia bacterium
ACGTTCCACCAGCCGTCGTAGCCGTGCGTCATAGACTTTGGCAATACCTTGATATCTATCAGCGTTGACGTCGTCTGCTTAAGACTGTCTGCGATTGCCTCTTCAAGTTGTTTTTCATTACGCGCTGTGTACGTCACAAATCCGTATCCTTTTGCGCTCATTGCGTAGTCTATATTCAAAAATCTGCCTTCCCTTATCGGCTTGTCACCGTCTCGGTATCTCAACTCAGTGCAAAGCGAATCAACGCCCTGTCCCATCTGCAAGTTGTTGATACAACCAAACGAAGCATTGTCAAAAAGCAATACGTTGATTTTTATTCCCTCTTGAATTGCCGTGACCATTTCGCTGTGCAACATAAGATAACTGCCGTCTCCCACCATTGCGTATACTTCTTTGTCGGGACGCGCCATCTTACTGCCAAGACATCCGGCAATCTCATACCCCATACAGGAATAGCCGTATTCCATATTGTAACTGTCCTTTTCGTCACTCGTCCACATTCTCTGCAAATCACCGGGCAGACTTCCTGCCGAGCCGACAATTATACCATCTTGCGGAATACAAAGCCTAATCACGCCTATTGCCGTCGTCTGCGCCATTGCCTCGCCGTGCTCTTTGAGATAATTTTCCACTACGTCGGGCATATACTCGTCTATCTCGGGCTTGTAACCCTTGCCGACGGATATATGAGTAAGTCTGTCCATCTCTATATTCCAAGCCTGCTTTGCATCTGCAATTTGAGTAGTATAACCGCTCTTGTAATCTCCCAACAATGCGTCAAGCGCAAGTATTCCCGCTTTTGCGTCACCCACAGCCTTGACGGCGTCAAGTTTTGACGCGTGGAATGAAGACATATTCAAAGTGACGACTTGCTTGTCGGCGTAAAGCGACTTTGACGCCGTAGTGAAGTCTGTAAATCTAGTGCCTACGGCAATGATAAGATCGCAATCTTTTGCAAGCGTATTTGCGCTTGAATTGCCAGTTACACCAAGTCCGCCCACGTTTAGCGGATGTGACGACTTGATTGCACTCTTGCCTGCTTGCGTCTCGCAGAAAGGTATATTGCGTTTTTGACAAAAGTCTGCGACAACCTCTCCCGCCTCGCTGTATTTCACTCCGCCGCCTACAATAAGAAGCGGCTTCTTGCTATTCTTTATTGCCTGCGCCAAATCTTCGAGTTCTTCCTTGACAGGCGTTGGACGCGTGATTCTGTGTACTCTCTTCTTAAGAAAATCCGTTGGGAAGTCGAATACTTCGCCCTGTACGTCTTGCGGCATAGCAATAGCCACGGCGCCGGTGTGCGCTGGGTCGAGCAAGACTCGCATTGCGTTGAGCATAGCGCTCATAAGCATTTCAGGACGCGACACTCTGTCGAAATATCTCGTCACTGCTTTGAACGCGTCGTTTGTCGTGACTGCCGCGCTGTAAATCTGTTCTATCTGTTGAAGTACCGGATCTGGCTGACGCGTCGCAAACGTATCACCGACAAAGAGCAGCAGCGGTATGTTGTTTGCCGTAGCCGTACCTGCCGCCGTCACCATATTTGCCGCTCCCGGCCCTATTGAGGACACGCAAGGCAAGATCTTGCGTCTGTTGTTCTGCTTTGCGTACGCAATCGCAGCCTGCGCCATACCTTGCTCGTTTTTGCCTTGATATACTTTCAACGAGTGCTTTCCCATTGACAAAGCCTCGCCTATACCAAGCACGCAACCGTGACCGAATATAGTAAATACGCCTTCGACGAGTTTATTTTCCTTTCCGTCAAAACTTACGTACTGATTGTCCAAAAATCTTACGACGGCTTCGCCGACGCTCATTCTCTCGCTCTTCATATTCCCTCCTTGCTCTCTCATTATTTCTCCCAATACTCATATCTTGGGTCGACTATTCTCGTCTTATCCCAAGGATTGCCGTCAAGGTGTCTTATCATCCAACAGCAATACATCGGATATCCCGGAGCCGTGACCTGAACGTGCGTCTTTCCGCCGGGGAAACAACCTACGCTGCCGTCCACGATAGTATGCGGCTCAAATTCTCCTATAAAGCACGCGCCGAAAGCCTCGGGGGTAGGCATCTTGTAATAATACACTTCGGGTTGCGGATGGGAATGAGGAAGATAACTCCACCATCTGCCCTGCCTTGCAATGACTTCTCCCACCACGAGATTGGAATATGGAGCGTTGGAATAATCAAACACGGTATTGACGTCTCTCACTGCCGTATTCTCCCACAGCCCCTCGCAAGATACGCTTCTTATGACGTCTTTTTTATCGTAAAACTTTGCAGGAAATTCCCTTTCATTTGTGGTGGCAAGATAAATTATCTCACTGTCGGCAAAAGCCTTGACAGTAATCGTATTGCCCTTACAAACGTGCATTGTGATAGGCAAATCTTCAAATACGTCTTTTCTTACTCCGCTTCCGACGAGTTCGCCGCATTTCATTTCCACTGCGCCTTCGGTAAGAAGCACACACATTTCCTTATCTTTTTCGCTATACGTCACGCTCTCGCCCTTTGCAATCTTGACGACTAGGATATCCATCAGCATATCCTTGTTTTTGCCGTCCATTTTCGCAAGCGTTTTGACGCCTTTGCTATTGAACTTTGGATAATTAAAAGCCATAATGCCTCCATAGCGTTGCAAAGCAACTATTATATAATTTAACCTCTTGCAATCATATCACCGAATTGTTTTTTCTCTTCAGCAATAAACTTCTCCAGTTCTTCCACCATCGGCATAAATTCCGAACAGCCGTGCGCCGAAACAAGCATTGACGCCGACGCCGAGCCGAGTTCCAAACAATCCATTATGTCCTTGCCCTCAAACATACCGTACATAAACGCCGAGCCATAACCGTCTCCGCCGCCAAACGACTTAAACGCCTCTACAGGGAAAGGTTTGATATTGTATTTCTTTCCGTCGCAAGTGTGCGCCGTGCTTCCCTTTTTGCCGTGCTTGATTATGACAATCTTTGCTCTTTTGCCAAACCAATATTCTGCCGTCTGCTCGTCGTTCATATCAGGCGCAAAGATTGCTTGCGTCAAATCGTATTCTTCTCTCGAACCCATAATAATATCGGCGTGTTCGGCAACTGCCGTATAATATACCGCGATTTCGTCTTTGCTCTTCCAATTATATGCGCGATAATCTATATCGAATATTATCTTCGTATTATTTTTTTCAGCAAGTTGCATAGCCTTGAGACAAGCCTCTCTTGAAGGGCTTTGCGCAAGCGCCGTACCAGATATGAGTAACGCTTTGGAACTTGCGATATACTCTTCGTCCACGTCCGACGGCTCGAGCATAAGGTCTGCAACTCCGTCTCTATACATCAAAATACTGCTCTCTGACGGCGAAAGAATTTCCGTAAAAGTCAAGCCTAGTTTTTCTCCGCCCTTGGCTCTCACGACCCTGGACACGTCTATGCCTTCCTTTGCAAAAAAGTCGGTCACGTAATCGCCAAACTGATCGTCCGACACCTTGCCGATAAATCCAACTTTCTTGCCAAGCCTTGCAAGTCCCACCGCCACGTTAGCGGGCGAGCCGCCGAGATACTTGCGGTATTGTTGGCTCTCCGACAGTGGTTTGAAATAATCCAACGGATTGAAGTCTATTGCTATTCTTCCCACCAAAATAAGATCGAATTTTCTGTCCTTTTCAAACGTAACGTATTGCATTTCCTACCTCTTCTATAAATTTATGAATATGCTTTATTTTCCTTTATTATTTAGTCAGGCTGACACAATTTTATGATCCTTGTTGCCACTTCCTGCACTGCCTCTATTGCGTACGGTAAATACGTCTTGGGATCATAAGTCGCGTCTTTGCTTGCCAAGCCCTTTTTCAGTCCTTGCGTAAACGCCTGTCTCAACTGAGTTGCAAAATTTATCTTGCTTATGCCTGCATTGATACAGTTTCTTATCACCTCGTCGGAAAGTCCGCTTGCTCCGTGAAGCACCAAAGGTATATCCACTGCGCCTGCAATCTCTTTTATTCTGTCGATTGCAATATGCGGCTCACCTTTATACACACCGTGCGCGGTGCCGACGCCTATTGCCAAAGAATCTACTCCTGTCAACTCGACAAACTTGACGGCTTCGTCTACCTCGGTATATTTAATCTGTCCTTCCGTCTCTTCTTTTCCGCCTATAGTACCTAGTTCCGCCTCGACGCTTACTCCGCAAGAATGTGCCATATCTACGACCTGCTTTGTCAATTCGACGTTTTTATCAAAGGCAAGCATAGACCCATCAATCATCACGGAAGTATATCCGGCGTCAATGCAATCTTTGCAAACCTGCAAATCACCGCCGTGATCTAGGTGTATGGTAATATCCGCTCCGCCCTTGTAATTTGCCCTGATGAGCGAAGAATACGTAGCAACGCCGCCGTATTTCAACGTACGCGGAATAGTCTGTATAATAATGGGTTTGGATAAAGAACTCGCGGCGTTAAGCACGCCCAAAACGCTTTCGAGATTGTCGACGTTAAATGCCGGAACAGCATAGCCTTCCCTCTTGGCTTTCAACAACAATTCGCTGCCAGTAACTATCATAACTGATTTCTCCCAAAATCACATTTATACTGTTATTATACTATCACCGCTTTGTCTTGTCAATATCTAAATCAAAAATTTTTACCAATTTCGCCATAAAATTATTTAGCAACAATTTAATAAAATTTGCCCAATTATTGCTATAAAAAGGCAAAAACATCACATTTTTGCCTTTTTTAACAAATTTTATGGACAATTTCGACTCAACTCGATTACTATATTGTCCATATTTTATAATATTGTCCATAAATATTATTTCTGATAATTTTCATATACTTTTAAAAACAAACTATACTCAATAATTAAGAAATGTTTAAATTTAATTTATTTGCTTCTAATCTAAAAAAAATTACAGAATTAACAGAACATAGCAACAAATTTTTAAAAAGTATGCTATAATATTTTTAACAGATGTTTGCTTAGAAAAATATTTGCAAAGGATGATATCTTAATAATGAATAAAGTTACTGAAATAAATCAAGATACACAAATTGATTATTTTGATAATCAATACCTTTCATTTATGAATAAAAAAACATCCACAAATATCAATGAAGATAATTTTATGCTTAATACATATATAGTTGACAGATTAAAAAAGTATACTTTGAAGGATTATAATTACGATATAGAAAATTTAGGTATCGAAAAAACGTGGTCCTATATATGTCAATATGTTTTAAAATATGGAGAAAACAAAGATTTTTTGAACATATCAAATTTTGTAGAAATGTATGAAATTGCCTTGGCTCTAGTAGATAAACAAAATAAAAAAGAAAGTGGACAATATTATACCCCTGAAGACGTTGCCCTAGTTATGTCTAAATGGTTTGATAAAATTGAAGCAAAAAATATATGTGACGTTGCTTGCGGCACAGGAAAACTAATACTTACCTATTTTGATTATATAGGTAAAAAAAGAACTATTGATATATTAAATAATAGAAGACTTTATATTTATGATTTAGATAGCATTGCATTAAAAATATGTAAAACTTCAATATTATTAAAATACGGTCTTGAATATGAAGATAAAATAAATGTCATACAAGGAGATTTCTTAAATAAAAAAATCACCTTGCCTGAAGATTGTAAAGTTATTTCAAATCCCCCTTATACAAACATAAACAATATACCACCTTCTTGGGATAAAACCAACGTATTATTAGATACAAAAGAATTATATTCAGTATTTATTGAAAAAATAATTAAGCAAAGTTCAGCATCCGTTATAATCACACCATATAGTTTTATTGGAGGAAGCAAATTTTACTCACTAAGAAAACTTATGAATAATTACAATGGATTCATAGTTTCGTTTGACAATGTGCCCGGCAATATATTTTGCGGTCGCAAACACGGAATATTTAATACCAATACTAGCAATTCTGTGCGCGCGGCAATTACAGTTGTAGAAAATAAATATGGTATCAATGGATTTAAATTAAGTCCATTGATAAGATTTAAGAATAAAGAAAGAGATCGCCTACTTCAATGCGAAGTTCTGGAGAATTTCATATATGAAAAATATCAAATAGTAGATACAATGCACAGTATGTATTTTAAGTGCGACAAACGTCTAGGAGAAATATTCAATGCTTGGAAATCTTGCAGTAAGAAGACTTTAAACGATTATGTGGGCAACCAAGGATGCTATAAATTATCAATGCCAAATACTTGTCGTTATTTTACTACTGCATCAAATAAATTATTAAATAGAACGGGGCAAATTGAATTAAACTTTGAAGAAGAGTCTGTATTCAACTTCATATATTGTTTAATTAACTCATCTTTTGCGTATTGGTATTGGAGAATATACGATGGAGGTATCACCTACCCTAAAAAATTACTGCTATCAATGCCAATATTTTATGACAAAATTACTCAAGAAGACAAAGCCTTTTTCAACAGTTTGGCAAGCGAAATGATAAAATTATCTGATAATTTTATTGTTCATAAGAACAATATTGGTATTCAAGAAAACATAAAATTCCCAAGAAAATACAGGGATCTAATAAACGAAAGATTGCTAAAAATCTTACAAATTGATAAAAATGTAAACATTTTTGATATTATTCATTCAAATATGGCATTGGAGGTAAATTTATGATACCATTAACAAAACTGCAAAAAGAAATAATGAAAGAGTTTTATGATAATAATCCAATAAAAGTTATCTTCAATAAAACTCGAAGAAATCTATTATGGAAAAAAGCAACAGAACGAAGTCAAGATTTAGATTTTGTTGAATTAAGATTAAAATGTCCAGCATTAGAACATCAAATCAAAAAGAGTTATGAGTCTGGCAAGAACATACAGTCGGCAGTTTTCAGTGAATGTGTATATGCTCAAACATTTGCAAATATGCTTGATCTAACAATGTTTGTTAATTGTATGGAAAACATAAATTTCATCCCTATTCCTGTAAAGGAATTGCTTAAATCATACAATCTATTCCCAAGGTATGCCTATTCTTCATTAGATAAAAAAAGAATGCTCATACAAGCAGGAGGATGCAATGGTATTGATAGCGCTTTAATTACAATCCTAGACCTAAACATTTATACTATTGAATTCAAAGAGCCCGGAGCAAAAACTAGTGAGCCAGATTTACCGAAATATAATGAAGACGGCAACTTACTTGTAACAGATACGTTTTTATTAAAATACCCGCAATTTGGAGAAATGTTAAAAGAGCAAGCCGGCTTGAACTTTTTCAACGTAATGGGTAGTAATATAAATAAATTTTCAAAAGAAAGTATAAATATCGCAGTATCCGAAAATTATACGAAAAAATACGCTGATGTAATATGTACTGAAGATATGGATGGCTATTTAGTTATGTTGCCTGTAAACCAAGTTTCAATATGGGCAGAAATTGAAGGAGAAATAAGACCAGCCGGAAGAAATCATTATAAGGTTTGGACTCCAAATGCTTTGCGTAAATTCTTGATTGATAAAGGCGCAACAATAATAGACTCTAATGTTTCAATTGATATAAGCAAACTAAAACCCAGAACAGAGCGTGGAGGAAATGGCAAAATATCAGGTTACAAAATTACCCCATTATTCTTCATTTATCTTAAGGATTGCCAAATAGTAAACAATATAGTTAATTTCAATATAAATAGCGTACAACAGTTAAATCCAACTATCACTGGTAAAATGTTTTTTAAGAAATTAAAGTATAAAGATGTGAAAGAATACTACTTTAGTTAAGAATTTTATACAGAGGCAATACAACTAATATTTACTGACAGTTAAATCAAATATGACAGGAAGAGTGATATGTATTATTTACAAAGCAGATGGAAATTAGAAAACCGGCGTTTGCGATATTACGGACTGCGACGCAAGCCGAATATGTTTAAAAATACCGTAAAACTGACACGCGCACAACGAGAAATTATCACAAAACTTCCCTGCGATCTTGACGAAAATCAAATAAAAGCGCTAGGCGGACTTATGGGTACGCAAGTTGTCGAGGAAGGCAATTTGATAAAAGTACCAAAATCGCTCAAGGAAGCGCGTTTTTGCAAGACGTGTATTGCCAACGACTTTATGATACCGGGAATTGAATTTGACGAGCGCGGACAATGCCCAATGTGCGCAACCGCAAAAGAGACGGCAAACCTCAAGAGCGTAGTACCAATAAAAAATACTTTTGAAAAATCAAAGAAGTCAAGGTTTGACGTCGCGGTTTTTTACACCGGCGGAAAAGACTCGACATATCTACTGTATTATCTCTCCAAAGTCCTTAATCTAAGGGTATTGGCGCTGACCTGGGAGTTGCCGTATATGTCAGACTGCGCAAGACAAAGTATCGAAGGCGCAAAAAAGACGTTGAGCAAAGTCGAATTCATAATCCGCAAAGTTGCGGACGACGATTTGAAGAAGATATACCGGCGCTTATACGCGACTGCAGGCAATACTTGCGCCTGTCCGTCGCTTGCCTATATGCTCTTTTATCCCGAACTTGTGGCAAACAAAGTCCCCTACTTCGTTGCCGGCAACGAGCCTGCGCAACTTTTGGGACTGTATTACAACAATATGGCTCCCAAAATAGCCTATACTTTCGGCAACAGCAAAATTCTCAATGCATTGATAAATATCGGCAGAATACTCACATTGCATCCGCCGTTGAGAAAAGGTCAATTTCAGACGCTTGCGACTATGAAACAACTCGCATACGGTGACAATATCTTCAAGGTCTTAGCAGGATATGCCAATCCTTTGGTGAGCAACGTCGTAGACGCAATACATCAAGTGCCGTCGGCCGTCAAGCCGTTGAAACGCGCAATACGGCGCTCGTCTTGGAGCGGCAATATTCCTGCCTTCGTGCAAGTTGATTTCAACGAAATATGCGGCGGACGTTATGACTGGGAGAAAATCAAAAACATAATAATAAATCAATGCGGTTGGGTACCACCGCAAATGACGGACAAGGGGCTGCACACGAGTTGCAACATAGAAAAATGTAAGGAGTATTCTCAATTTGCGAGATTTTACTCAATGCAAAGCAGTATGATACCTTTCAGCGCATTGGAGATATCATTGGCAAGCCGAGACAAAGCGCTATCGCGCGAAGACGCGATTGCCGAACTCAATTCGACATTGGGCTTTTCTTTAGAAGAGATACCCGAGTGCGCGATAATGAAGGAATATATCAAGTGATTGACGCAATAGTATATTATTCAAACACCAATCAGTCAAAACGCATTGCGCAGTATTTTGCCGACAAACTCGGCTATCCTATTTGGGATATATACAACATACCCCATCGCGACTTTGACAACCTGATTTTGGCATTTCCAATACACTGTCAAAGCCTTCCCGACGCAATCAAAGAATTTTTAGCCCAAGCGAAAATTAAAAATCTGACTTTGTTGGCGACTTACGGAAGAATGTGTCACGGCAACGCGCTATACGAAGCGCAAAAGAAATATCCCCACACCGTCGTAGCGGCGGCGTATATCCCCGCTCGTCACGCCTATTTGCAAGATAAGGAATTCAACGATTTCGACCGACTTGCCCCAATAGCGCAAAAAGCGCTCACGCCGGCGCCAATCACGATACCCAAGTCCTACAAAAATCCCTTTTCAAATATACTCAAACGCCGGCGAAGCCAAATCGGCGTCAAGATAACCAAGACCGGCAAATGTAACGACTGCGGCAAATGCGCAAAGGCTTGCAGAGAAAACGCCATAACCAACGGCGTGACAAACTCAAGATGTATAAGGTGTCTCAAGTGCATATCCGCCTGCCCTAACGGCGCGCTTGAATATTCGTTGACAGCGCCAATGCGCGCATATCTCAAAAAGAAAAAGCAAAACCAACTGATAATATACGTATAACAAAACGACTTATGCGAATTTTGCGTCGCAATAATTCTTGTCCTTATAGTCCAAAGCATTGACAAAAAAACTTGTGGGATATATACTTTTATTACAATAAATACGCGGAGAATACCAAAATGAAAAAAGTACCGTTTGTGACGAAAGAACAAATTGAAGAAATAACCAAGACCTACCCCACGCCGTTTCACATCTATGACGAAAAGGGCATAAGAGAAAACGCAAGACTTCTCAAAAAAGCCTTTGCGTGGAACAAAGGTTTTAAGGAATATTTTGCCGTAAAGGCGACCCCCAACCCGCACATTTTGAAAGTGTTGAGGGAAGAAGGCGCAGGCGCAGACTGCTCTTCTTTGACAGAACTTATGATGAGTGACAAAGTTGGCTTCAAGGGACACGAGATAATGTTTTCCTCCAACGTAACGCCAAAGGAAGACTTCTGTCTTGCGGCGAAGTTGGGCGCGATCATCAACTTTGACGACCTCACGCACATAGATTATTACAAGGACTTAGCGCCATTCCAAGACACGATGTGTTGCAGATACAATCCGGGCGGAGACTTTACCCTCAACAACGAGATAATGGACACTCCCAAGGACGCAAAATACGGAATGACCAAAGAGCAAATCAAGATCGCGTACGCAAAACTCAAGGAATACGGCGTCAAGAACTTTGGTATACACGCATTTTTGGCAAGCAACACCGTAGGCACAGGCTATTACCCCACGCTCGCCAAGATACTGTTTAATCTTGCGGTAGAACTCAAAAACGAAATAGGCGTGCATATATCATTCATCAACCTATCGGGCGGCGTAGGCGTACAGTACCGTCCCGACAAGGAAGGCAACGACATACTTGCGATAGGCGAAGGCGTACGCAAGGCGTATGAAGAAGTCCTCGTCCCCAACGGAATGGACGACGTGGCAATATACACAGAACTTGGCAGGTTTATGCTTGCTCCTTACGGCGCGTTGATAGCAAAAGTAATACACAAGAAACATATATGGAAAGAATACGTCGGACTTGACGCTTGCGCGGCAAACCTAATGCGCCCTGCAATCTACGGCGCATATCACCACATCACCGTGCTTGGCAAAGAAAACGCCCCGCTCACTTATAAGTGCGACGTGACCGGCGGACTGTGCGAAAACAACGACAAGTTTGCCGTCGACAGAATGTTGCCTGAAGTGGAGATAGGCGACTACGTCAATATACACGACGCGGGCGCGCACGGATTCGCAATGGGATATAACTACAATGGCAAATTGCGCTCTGCGGAACTTCTTCTCAAAGAAGACGGAAGCGTCAAACTCATAAGAAGAGCCGAGACCCCCGATGATTATTTTGCAACTCTTGACTTCTCGGAATTTAAGAAATAATATATATCCAAGTATCGCAGGCGAATAAATGAAACCGCGAGAATTGCCTAAAAAATAGAGGGACTTATGAAGAAAAAACGCGAAACGCAAATTGCGTCGCAAGAAGCCACGGTAGACGTCGTCGACCCGGCAGGAGAATGCGCAGACAAGCCGGATAAAAAGAAAACGAGCAAACTGAAAAAACTGTCCATACTCTGGACGGTAATAATGCTTGGCGTATACATAGTCCTCGACGCAATAAAGATAGTCCAAAACGGTTGGACTGCCATCAATATAATTGTGACGGTATTCTTGGCTTTGCAGATACTTCTCTTCGTCGTATTTACCATCATAGGCGCAAAAGACAAACAGCAAAGCAAACGACAAAAAACCGCAATGAAATACGTCAAAAAGACCAAGAAGATTACGCTCAAACTTATAACATTGATCACTTCGGTAATGATGATAATCGGAGTCGAAAGCGTGACTTTCAACGACGTACTCGCAGTGACAGTCGCAACGATATCTCTGCTTTTGATGATAATCTCGCTGATAATATCAATAAGAAAGCAAGCGCGCAAAGCCGGCAAGACAAGACAAAAACAGCAAAAATTACAAGCAAAGCAAGAGAAACGCAACAAAGACTAAACGCAATAAAAATTGCCTCTATCCAAAGATAGGGGCATTTATTTTGACAAAACGCCGACTATTTTTTGTCGACAAATTTACGAACCTTCATAGAATATTTATCCGACGCCTTGGCATTGTCCATATACCTTTTGAAAGCGCCGGCGTAATCTGAAAGCAAATCATTTTCTCTAAAAGAATAATACCCTTCTTCGCCGATAATAATATGGTCGATGAGCGCGATGCCCAGCACTTCGGCGAGCGAGATCAGCCATCTAGTAAATTCGCGGTCGTCGAATGAAGGCAAAGGGCTTCCCGAGGGATGATTATGCGCTATCATAATGCAATTCCCCTGCGAATCGGCGGTACGCAGAATAAACTCTCGCGTATTGAGTTGGCAGGCGCTGAGCGTACCCTCGCCGACCTTACAACTTGACAGGAGCGTTCCCTTTGAATTGAGAATAAGCATATAGATATTCTCTTCTTTTTTACCTAGGAAGAGTTGACGCAAATACTCCACTGCGTGCGCAACGGTATCAAGCGCGGGTTTTTCGCCGAACTTTTGCATATTGTATCTTTTGGAAATATGCGGAAACGCGCTGAGATACAGCGCGGCGTTGCGAGTCATATTCTTGACTTCAAGGAGCAATTTAGGCGAAGCGTCCAGCACGTTTTCAAGAGACCCGAACTTGTCTATCAAATCGTGCGCAATAGGATTGGTATCTTTGAGCGGTATCAACGGATACAGCAAAAACTCAAGCACCTCGTGTTCAGGCATATCGTCAATACCTTGACTCAACACCCTTGCTCTCATTCTGTCTCTGTGACCTTGATGAGTGTTATTCTTTTTTTCTTGCGTCATTTTTCTTTAGTGTAGTATAGATATATTTTTATTTCTTTTGTTGTAAATATGTAGAGATTTCTCCACGGCGCTTCGCTCTGGTCGAAATGACATATTTTTTGTCAACCTCAAGCGTATATATGTCACCTCGAGCGTAGTCGAGAGGTCTCTATCCGTTTGTTTTCATACTGTTGAGATTTCTCCACTTCACTTCGTTTCGGTCAAAATGACATTAGCAAATATATCAATTTGACAAAAGCGTTTGTGGGGGTTTGGGGGGAATCGCAACCCCCCAACTCTTTTGTTTCTTTTCTTGCGAAGAAAAGTAAATACAACGTCTTTTGTTTCTTTTCTTGGCAAGAAAAGAAAGCATACTGTCATTTCGAACGTAGTCGAGAAATCTAATCAGTTTATCTTTAATCTGTAGAGATTTCTCCATTCCGCTTCGCTCCAGTCGAAATGACGCGTCTTTATGACGTCTCTTATGCCGCTTCTCCACTCCCAGTATTTACTGGCGTAGTCTTATAATTTATATCCGCATTCTTAATGCTATCGAGAAAATCAATTATCACGTCGGCGGAAATTGCGCAACCTAGACCGTAGGCGTCCTTATTAGAGCCGTCAATTCTGGCGTATACGATACCGCAGATTCTGCTATACGCATTGAAAAGCGGACCGCCGCTGTTGCCGTGATTGATATTGCCGTCGAGTATGACGGTGTCGTGAGTATCGTTTTTATTAAGTCTAATCGCGGGAGACGCGATTGTAAGTTCTGTAAGAATAAGCCCTATGTTTTCGGGATTGCCTATCGTATATACTCTTTCGCCGTAATACAACTCCTGTTCTGTCTCAAACACCAGCGCTTGGAACTTAGTGCCGCTGGATATGAGCGGAATATTGAGCGTATTTATCTTAAGCACGGCGAGGTCTGCTGAAGAACTGAATGCGACGAGACTTGCCGAATACTCTTTGTTGTCGGCAAAGACCACGCTGTATTTTGCACTCATAGGCTTGTCTGAATCAAACATAGGCGTATCACTGCCTGTCGTGGAATAGCGCACCACGCAGTGTCTATTGGTGAGCACGTAGCCGTCCTCGGTGATGATAAAGCCGCTGCTTGCGCTAGTGCTGCCGCTCTTATATTCAGCAATGATACGCACGCAAGACGCGATAGTATTGTTGACAACGATGCTTGCAATTTGCGGGTCTTCCACCTCTTTTATGTCGATATAATATCTCGTCGGATTGGAATTATTTGCAAACCAACCGTTGCACGCCGTCAAAGACAGCGCCAAAACGACAAATATCATTACCAATGCGATTATAAGTCCGCGCTTTTTTTTCATTATTTTGTCAAACTCCATTTTTCGATATGTACGGCTTCTTCGCCGACTGCCAAACTCTTGATAGGCGAAAGCGTCTCAATCTCGAGCATAATATTGTTGGTATACGTCTCGATATTGCAGTTGTGATCTCCGTATTCGCCTTCTGGAGAGTCTATCTCAATAGTAAATTTCATACCCTTTATATCCACGCTGACAGGTCCGCACGCAAAAGTACCTATCTTGATAGGTTGAGCCACATTCTTTTGTTGCAACGTGATAGAGTCGTTGGAGATACAAAGTCTGTCGTCTTTGAGGTCTGTATAACTCCAAAGCGTGATATTTCTGTTGGGTAAAAGACCTGTGTCTTGCGTACTGATTGGAATATACGCCTTTGCTCCCTTGTCCATCACAGACAGCGCCCACAGCGCGACTGGCGGCGTAGCAACCTTGCCTTTGTTGACAAACTTATGCTCTACGACTGCGTTGCCGTCCTTGTCCATAGCAATCTTGACAATTTTCTGCAAGCCGGTAGTGCTTTCGATTTCGCTTACGAAAGTCACGCTGTCGCCGTCCTCGACGACCTCGACCGGCGCATTGTCCGGATAATACGTATCAAGATATTCGGGGCATTTCCAAAGTCTGTGACCGCCGTATATATGCCAAATGCCCTTGCCGGGGAGATTGACGTCAAAGTATTCTCCGCCCTTGTTGATAAGGTCTTGAGCGTCCTCATAGAATATGTTTTCTCCGCCGTCAAAGCCGTAATAAATTACTCTCGGACCGACGTCGACGGTGACGAGCATAGTCTTGCCGCCCTTTGACAATTTTGCGCATTTTCCGTATTGTTTATAATCAATATATTGCATATAAGATGGTCTCCCTTGGTTTTGCTTTCTTTACTCGATATTTTATCACAATATTTTTACAATTTCAAGGCTAATAAAATTTTTTTAATATAATATGTATAAAAATATATTAAATCTTTACAAAACTATTGTCATCTCAACATATATCTATGTCACCTCGAGCAATTCTATTGTCATTTCGAGCGAAATCGAGAAATCTAATCATTTTATACTGTAGAGATTTCTCCATTTCGCTACGCTCCAGTCGAAATGACATAAAATATTTATATCAATTTATTTCAAAAGCGTTTGTGGGGGTTTGGGGGGAATCGCAACCCCCCAACTCTTTTGTTACTTTTCTTGCGAAGAAAAGTAAATACAACGTCTTTTGTTTCTTTTCTTGCCAAGAAAAGAAAGTATACTGTCACCTCGACCGCAGTGGAGAGGTCTCTATCCGCTTATTATCCCCAACCAAACAGGCGTGTACTAATTGTACACGCCTGTTTAGTCTAACTTCAATGAAGATTGAAAATTTGCCACATTGGAGAATATTACTTAATCAAAATGCGTTTCTAAGTCTCGCGCGACCGCAGAGAGTGTAGTCATTTTTGTCCGTGCACTAGCAACCGAGTGGTGAGCAACAATGACATAGCCCTCTGTCACCTCGACAAATTTCAATGTCACCTCGAGCGTAGTCGAGAGGTCTAATCCGCTTTTTCAATCTGTAGAGATTTCTCCACTTCGCTTCGGTCGAAATGACAGTCTCGTGCGAGCGTCAATGACAGATACTTTATGTCACCTCGAGCGTAGTCGAGAGGTCTCACCATTTTATTTAAAGTCTTTTCAACAACCTTTGTTCTTTCAACAAATCTTGATATCTCTCAATCTGATCTTCTCTAAGGTCTACCATATTCTTTGCCGCTTTGCAAGCCTGCGCGTCACCGATAATGACCTCTGTCTCTTTGACTTTAATCTTAGTGCCGTCACTTGTGGCGTCTCTCTTGATATCCTTGAGATACTCGTCTTCCATCTTGAAGAGCGCAACGGTAGTGTCTTTCTTTATCGTAAGTTTCAAGAGCGGATTAGCGCTTGAAGGACCGATTACGATAGCGTAAGTAGACTTCTTTTCTTTGCTCTTTTCTTTTGCCAAAGCGTACGCTCTCAAGTCGTCGAAGAACTTCTTCTGTTGCTTTGAAAGCAAAGCGTAAGCCTCGTCAAGCGTAAGTCTTGGCGCCTTTTCTATCGTCGTCTTAGCGCGAGGAGCAGCCACTTTGACCTCTTTCTCCACGACTTTTTCTACGACCTTTTCTACAGGCACTTCTACTCTGACTTCTTTCTCCACTATCTTTTCGACAGGTACTTCTTTCTCGACGATTTTCTCTACTTCGACGGGAACTTCGACTATCTTCTCGACGACTTTCTCTACCGGCACTTCTTTTTCGATAATCTTCTCGACAGGTACTTCGACCTTGACTTCCTTCTCGACTATCTTTTCCACTTCGACCGGAACTTCGACTATCTTCTCGACTGGCACCTCTTTCTCGACGATTTTCTCCACCTCGACAGGTACCTCAACGATTTTTTCTACCGGCACTTCGACGACCTTTTCGATTATCTGCGGCTCTGCCACTGCAGCGGCAACTGCCCTTTCGTCGTTGCGCTCGAGGAGTTTTTCGATGAGCATCTCTTGATTTTTCATCATTTGATTCATACGCTCGTCGTTGCGCTCCATCATCTTTTGCATATTCTTATCGTTCTTGTC
>JAIDUV010000056.1 GCA_029060025.1 Clostridia bacterium
TTACATAACATTCCCGAGGGTATGGCGGTATCGGTGCCGTTGATTTCGGGCGGAATGGGCAAAGTCAAGTCGGTATTGCTCACGGCGTTGAGCGGATTACCGACGGTATTGGGCGCATTGTTGGGGTACGTTTTGGGCGGTATCAACGCAACAATGTTGACGCTGTCTTTAGGTTTTGCAAGCGGTGCAATGTTATACGTAGTTTTTGGCGAGTTATTGCCTGAATCGATATTGATGTGGAAGAGCAAGATGCCTGCACTGTCTGTTTTTATAGGCGTGTTGGTGGGATTTTTGCTTGTTACGCTATAAAGTTTAATGATATTCAAGTTTTAATTTAGTTTAAATATTACGCAGGCGCAGTATTAGGTAGAAATAATATTATAATTATATATAAAACTATGGCAAATGATAGACAATAATTCAATTTAAGGGTATAATTATTGTAATATGGCAAGAAAGTATACATCAAAAATAGGCGGTCAAGCCGTATTGGAAGGCGTAATGATGCGCGGCGAAAGGTCTATGGCGACGGCTGTGCGCGACGAAAAGGGCAATATCGTCGTCGAGAGCAGATATATCACGCCGATAAGCGAGAGACCCAAAATATATCGCGTGCCTTTCATAAGAGGAATATTCAACTTTTTTGACTCTATGGCAAGCGGTATGAAGACGCTTATGCGTTCGGGAGAAGTATTTGACGACGACACGCAGCCCGGCAAGTTAGAGACTTGGATGGCGAAAAAACTCAAAGTCAATATCTACGACGTGATGATGGTCTTTTCCGTAATATTGGGCGTGGCTTTGGCAATAGGCTTGTTTTTCTTCTTGCCGCTGGGAGTGCTCACAGGTATAAAGGCGCTTGTCACCAAGTATATATCGGCAGAGGCTAATACTCTTTGGTACGTCACGGTGCTTTACGCATTGCTTGAGGGACTTTTGAGAATAATTATATTTGTATTGTACATTGCGCTTACCACGCTTATGAAACCTATCAAGCGCACGTATATGTATCACGGCGCAGAGCATAAGACGATCAGTTGTTACGAGCACGGCTTGGAACTCACAGTGGAAAACGCTCAAAAGATGACGACCGTACACGACAGATGCGGCACGACATTTATGTTTATCGTAATGCTTGTCAGCGTTGTGATATTCTCGATAGTAGGCATATTCGAGCCGTATATGCAAAGTCTCGGCGTTTGGAAGACGGTGATACTGTTTGCGTCAAGAATAATTTTGTTGCCTATCGTGATGGGTATAAGTTATGAGATGCTCAAGACTATGGCAAAATACGACAATATCCTCGTGCGTATACTTAAATTCCCGGGGCTGATGTTGCAAAAACTTACGACGAAACAGCCCGACGATTCTATGGTGGAATGTGCAATTACTGCGTTTAATACCGTTATGGCAATGGACGCCGACCCTACGATACCTGAGAAACGCTTTGATACAAAAAAGCCGTACGAAAAGGTGAGGTCAGAAATCAAGACTATGCTCAAAGGCGTAGACGAAAGCGATATAGACTGGATATTCTGCGAGGCTTGTGGCGTAAAGCGCAGTCAACTTGCAGAACTTACGCACGTAAGACAGTTGGAGTACGAGAAAGCCGTTGAGTTTGCCAAGAAGAGACAAAAGGGCGAGCCGCTTTGGAGAGTCTTCGGCAAGGTAGATTTTTACGGCTACGATATTGCTGTCACGCCAGACGTGCTTTGCCCAAGACCCGAGACGGAATATCTTGCTCAAAAGGCTATAGAACTTTCGACTGCCGACAGCGCGGTTTTGGATATGTGCGTAGGCAGCGGCTGTATCTCAATAGCCATAGCAGGCGAGGCGGGCTGCAAAGTTACGGCGTGCGATATAAGCCAAGATGCTTTGGACGTAGCAAAACGCAATGCAAGTGCAAACGGAGTTGAAGACAAAATCACTTTTGTATGCGGCAATATGTTTGAAAGTCTTGACGGCAAGTTTGATATAATCGTGTCAAATCCTCCTTATATACCGAGCAAAGACATTGCGGGCTTGGACAAAGAAGTGAGAGATTACGATCCGCATATCGCGCTTGACGGCGGAGAAGACGGACTTGACTTCTACAGAGTATTTGTCGACAAGGCGGCAGATCATTTGAAAGACGGCGGATATCTTCTTTTGGAAGTAGGAATAGACCAAGCAAATCGCGTTGTAGATATGCTCAAAGGATATGACTGCAAGATTGTTAAGGATTTGCAGGGCATTGATAGAATTGTCGTTGCAAAAATAAACACGAATGTATAAATTGAAAAGGTAGCGTAAGCGAAGCGAAGAAATCTCAACAGTAAAGAGAATATAAGGAATAAATATGTTTGAAAAATTGGAGTTAATGCTAAAAAAGTTTGAGGAATTGACGGAGTTGATTGCCAATCCCGAGGTTATTGCAGACCAGGAGAGGTGGCAAAAACTCGTCAAAGAACATTCTCAAATGAGCGGCGCTATAGAGTTGTATAAAAAATATCTTGCGCTTCAAGACAGCATAAAAGAGTGCAAGGAGATCATTGACGACGGCAGTGACGCGGATATGACGGCGCTTGCTAAAGAAGAACTCAATCAGGCAAAGAAGGACGAAGAACAAGTGATCCAAGACCTCAAGATTGCGCTTTTGCCTGTGGACCCCAACGACGACAACAACGTCATCGTCGAAGTGAGAGCGGGCGCAGGCGGAGAAGAAGGCGGACTTTTCGGCGCGGAACTCGTGAGAATGTATATGCGTTTTGCCGAGAGAATGAGATGGAAAGTCAAAGAGATAGATATGAACTATACCGAACTCGGCGGCGCAAAAGAAGTGACATTTATGATTAGCGGCACAGGCGCGTATGCAAAACTCAAATACGAGAGCGGAGTCCACAGAGTACAGCGCGTACCCGAGACGGAGTCGCAAGGCAGAGTGCACACGTCGACTGCGACGGTAGCAATACTTCCCGAAGCGCCTGATATTCAAATAGAGATATTAGAGAAAGACCTCAAGATAGACACGTACAGATCCAGCGGAGCAGGCGGACAGCACGTCAACAAGACAGAAAGCGCAGTGCGTATTACCCACTTGCCCACAGGTATCGTCGTAGCCTCGCAAGACGAGCGTTCGCAAATCAAAAACAGAGAACAGGCTATGAACGTGCTCAAGTCGAGACTTTACGATTATTACAGCAGTAAGGCAGAGAGCGAATACGCCGCCAACCGCAGGACGCAAGTCGGCAGCGGAGATAGATCGGAGAAGATAAGGACTTACAACTTCCCTCAAAACAGAGTCACCGACCACAGAATAGGTATGACGATATACAGCCTTGACAGTTTTATGGACGGAGATATTTTTGAGATGATAGAGGCGTTGCAATTGGCAAATCAGAATGCTTTGTTGTCGAAGTTAGACGACTGACGCGAGTGACGCTAAGCGCGTATAGCACAGTTCTTTTTGCCCTGACGTCGGGACTCGAGAAGTCGACGTGTACGGCAAGTACACTTGACGACTTCATCTCGCCCTAGCACGGACAAAAATACCAGCACTCTCCGCGCTCGAGATAAGCGTATGTAGAGTTGACCGAGTAATCGTAAATAAAAAATACGTCATTTTGACCGTAGTGGAGAAATCTCATTCGATAATATTTGTCCTCACCTTGAAGGAGGAGGGGTGAAGTGTAAAATGATCAGATTTCTAAACAGCGCTCGAAATGACACTAAATAAAGAAACCAACATATACGACAATATATACGGAGTAGATTATGAAATACATCAGTACGAGAAACAAATCAATCAAAGTGAGTTCGGCGGAGGCAATAGTCAACGGACTTTCAAAAGACGGCGGACTTTTTGTTCCCGAAGAGTTTCCAAAACTCACTAAAGAGAATTTTGACGAACTTATCGGTATGAGTTATCCCGAGAGAGTGGCAAAAGTGCTGTCACTTTATCTTGAAGACTATACCTATGAAGAACTTCTTGATTTCGCAAACAAAGCGTATTCGAGATTTTACGGCGAAGACCCTTGCCCGCTCGTCAACGTAGACGACGGACTTTACGTGCTTGAGTTGTGGCACGGACCTACTTGCGCATTCAAGGATATGGCTTTGACAATGTTGCCGCATCTTTTGTCGGCTGCAAGAAAGAAGACAGGCGAGACGTCAAAGACTTTGATACTGGTAGCCACTTCCGGTGACACAGGTAAGGCTGCATTGGAAGGCTTCAGAGATGTAGAGGGTACGGATATAATCGTATTCTATCCGTCTGACGGTGTATCGGATATGCAAAAGTTGCAAATGATGACCCAGCAAGGAGAAAACGTCTACGTATGCGCTATCGAGGGCAACTTCGACGACGCTCAGTCGGCAGTCAAGAAGATTTTCAACGACGCGCAAATGCAGGAGAAGTTGCTTGCAGGCGGCTATAAACTCTCTTCTGCCAACTCAATAAACTGGGGTAGACTTGCTCCGCAGATTGCATATTACGTCTCAAGTTATTGCGACCTGATATCATCGGGCAGAATCAAGTATGGCGACAAAGTCAACTTCTGCGTGCCAAGCGGCAACTTCGGCAATATCTTGGCGGCATATTATGCTTCGCTTATGGGCGTGGGCGTCAACAAACTTATCTGCGCTTCCAACGTAAACAATGTGTTGACGGACTTTTTCACGACAGGCGAGTACGATACGCACAGAGAGTTCCACAAGACTATGAGCCCTTCTATGGATATACTCATTTCCTCCAACTTGGAGAGATTGCTCTTTGAGTTTTCGGGACGTGACGACGCGCTTATCGCGCAACGTATGGACGCGCTCAAGAAGGACGGCAAGTATAGCGTAAGCAAGCAAGAACTTGAAAAACTCAATCAGATATTTGAAGTGGGCTATGCTACCGAAGACGATACTGCAGAAGTTATTGCAAATTGCTTTGACGTATACGATTATCTTATGGATACGCACACTGCGGTGGCAATGAGCGTATACGACGACTACTTTGAGAATTGCGCAGACGAAACTCCAAGCGTAATCGTGTCTACGGCAAACGCGTATAAGTTCCCTTGCGACGTATACGACGCATTGGCGGAGGAGTATATAGACGACGCGCAAAAGGCTACAAAAAAACTTCACTCTTACACAGGTGAAGAAGTGCCGGAGCCTCTTGCCGACCTTGATAAAAAGCAGGTTAGATTTACCAAAGTAATAGCAAAGCAAAACATAGAGGACGAGATACTCGAGTATATCAAAAAATAAGTGAAAAATCTATTGGTATTTGTCATTTCGAGCGTAGTCTAGAAATCTCAATCAAATTAAATAAAACATAAAAAGGTATAGATATGAAAACTATTTACAGTGCAATACAGCCGTCGGGCATAATGACGCTCGGCAACTATATAGGAGCCGTCAACAATTGGCGCAATATGCAAAACGACGGAGAAAATAAGTGTATATTTGCTTTGGCGGACTTGCACACCATCACGGTGCGTCAAAATCCCGAGGACTTTTATAAAAACTGTATGAGTTTTTACGCGCTTTTCCAGGCGGTTGGACTTGATGCAAACAAGAGCATAATCTATTTTCAATCTCACGTGCCGCAGCACAGCGAACTTGCGTGGTTACTCAATTGCTATACCTATGTCGGCGAGATGAACAGAATGACGCAGTTCAAGGATAAGTCTGCAAAGCACGCCGACAATATCAATATGGGGCTTATGGATTATCCCGTGCTTATGGCGGCGGATATATTGCTCTATGACACCGATCTTGTGCCGGTGGGGTACGACCAACTTCAACATATCGAAATCACTCGCGATATTGCCACAAGAGTAAACAATATCTATGGAGATATTTTCAAAGTCCCCGAAGGCTTTATCCCCAAGATAGGCGCAAAGATTACAAGTCTTCAAGACCCGACAAGCAAAATGAGCAAGTCAGATCCCAATCCAAATGGCGTGATATCCTGTCTTGACCCACCGGAGGTCATTGTCAAGAAGTTCAAAAAGGCAGTGACTGACAGCGACACAACTATTGCTTACGACCCCGAAAATAAAGCGGGAATATCCAATCTTTTGGGTATATTGGCGGTTGCTACAGGCAAAACTATTGAACAAACGGTCATTGATTGTCAAGGATTGAGATATGGGGATCTCAAACTTAGAGTTGCCGACAGCGTAATAGAGATGTTGCGCCCATTCCAAGAAGAATACAAGAGGCTTATAGATTCAAAAGATTATCTTATGACTTGCGCAAAAGAAGGTGCGCAAAAGGCTAGCGAGATAGCGGAAAAGACCTTGAAGAGATTTAAGCAGGCTATAGGTTACGTAACCATATAAATATAATATTGATATAATAATATTATTATACAAGACTTGCCGTAAGGCAAAACACAACGGAGCGCTATGTTCGGATACGTCATACCCGACAAACTCAATATGTTTATGAAAGACTACTATGGATATAGGGGGTTCTATTGCGGTTTGTGCAAGAGCATAGGCAGACGTTGCGGACAGTTGATGCGAATTGGCACGACTTACGATATGACTTTTCTCAACGTATTGGCTCACGCCGTATTGGACGTCGAGATGGAAATGAAGATGGGCGTGTGCGTACTCAATCCTGTGCAAAAGAAACTTATAGGGTGTGACGACGAAATTACAAAAAAAGTCGTGGATATATCTACGATATTGGCGCATTATAAATGTGTGGACGACTTCAAGGACGAAAAGTCTACGTCTAAGAAATTCGCCGACACTTTTGTAATCAAAAGACATTACAAAAAGGCAAAGAAATTATATCCCGACTTTGACAGATATATCTTCGATAGGTACCAAGAACTTGCTCGGCTTGAGAGCGAAAAATGCTCAAGCCCCGACAGAGTTGCGCATCCTTTTGCCGAGATTATGGTCAAGATTGGCGAACTCGTATTTGAAGACAATTATCAAGAGCCCATCAAAAATATGATGTATAATATGGGCAAGTGGGTATACCTATGCGACGCCGTCGACGATATAGACGACGACTTTAAGAAAAAGGGCTACAACGTCTTTTTGCAAAACTATGACTATAAGGACAAAGCGACGTTTTTGCAAGACAAAAAAGATGTCCTAGAATATGTACTTATGAGCGCATATAATGCCATTTTGGGTGATTTTGATAAAATTCAAGTAAAAAAATATGAGGGTATATTGACAAATATTATCTGGTATGGTATGTTAAATAACACCAAAGAGTTGTTGAGGAGAAGCGAAAAATGCAAGAAAACTCGTATATAATTTTGGGACTTAAGGACAACGCTACTTTGCAAGAAGTGGAAAATGCCTACAAAAATCTCAAAGAAAAATATCAAATTCAATGCTTTGAAGAAGGAGAGAACGGTTCGCTTGGCGCCAAGATGCTTTCCAAAATCAAGATTGCTTACAATGACTGCATTGAAGATATTAAAAAGAGAGAGATTGTCGGTGACGGCTCTATTTATCAAGCCATAAAAAATCTTATCAAAGACGGCAAACTCAACGAGGCGCAACAACTATTGGATGACACCGAGCCCAGAGACGGCGAATGGCACTATGCGCAAGCAAATATATTCTATAGACGCAATTGGTTTTTGGAGAGCAAAACTCAAGTGGAAATGGCTTTGACGTATGACCCAAACAATTCTGAATATCTCAATACTTTAGAGATACTCAAGCGTCAGCAGTTCAAGGCAGACGACGAGGTTAAGGCTCAACGCCAGTCCCGCGCCGGATACGAACAACCTAGGGAAGTCGGCGGCTCAATTACCAATGGACTTTGTTCTTATTGCGCAAGTTGCCTTTTGTGCAACGCAATTTGTTATTTCTGTATTTAGAATTTTAAAATGATTTAGACCTCTCGACTACGCTCGATGTGACATTTATTTTTTGTCATTGACGCTCGCACGAGACGCACCTGCTTGCTCGCTATGCCGTCACTACGTTCCTTACGAGCGTAGTCGAGAAATCTCAAACATATTAAAATAACACGCAAGTAACATTGCGTGTTTTTTAATTTATACAAATAAAATTCTAATTTAATATCAATTTTTCACAATTCCAAAAAAAGTATACTTTTACTGACTGCCTGCGAAAAGGCGTATTTTTTCAATTACATTATACTTCGCGCATAATAATTTTGCAATAATTTGGGTCAGTAAAAGTATACTTTTTTTGGAATTTCGACTGTAAAACAAAGTTTGTAAAATACATAAAAACATACAAATTTTGGTATAGAAGAACCTTGGGTATAGAAAATTCTATAACTAATGCGTGAAAGAAAAGGTGAAAGTATAATTTACTGTGAGAAATAGACGAGTAACGACGTCATTGACGCTCGCACGAGACGCACCTGCTTGCTCGCTATGCCGTCACTACGTTCCTTACGACTGGAGCGAAGCGAAATGGAGAAATCTCAACATTTTATTAGCAAATGGATAGAGATCTCTCGACTACGCTCGAGGTGACAAAGATAATGTACTTAAGAGAGGAAGAACAATGAAATTAGCAAAAACGAAGTATCTAAAGTGTGCAATACTTATTATTTCAGTATGCTTTATATTAGGAGCATTAGCGGCTTGTTTACCTTTTAATATATCTATACCAGACAAGTTAGAAGATAATGCAATAAGTGATACTGCGATGAATATTACTACAAATAGCAGTGATGGCTTAGGTGAGTTTAATAATGGGTATAACTATGTATATACTGATAAAGATTTAATTGATGCATACAGAGCAGGTGATGCAAATACACCTTATGATATATCTATCGTAAAAGTAGATACTTCGCAAGCAAGAGGAACACAGAAGAATCCTTACGTTATTGCAAGCGTAGAAGATTGGGATAGATTTGCAAAGAATTTAGACGATGGTTCGATACCCAGTTCCGGAAGCGGAAAGTATTTTGTTTTGGCAAAAGATATAGATTTTGACGGAAAGACGTTTCATCCAGTTAGGTTTTTCAATGGCACTTTTTATGGAATGGGTCATAAACTGAAAAATATTTCTATTGATGGTGCTGCGGGATGGGTGTATTGGAATAATACTGCTTATGCGCAAATTCCTACATCTGGGACAGGTGCACCATTAGGTTATGGAGTATTTTGCGCAACTACTACAGGTGCCACCATTACAGATTTAATTTTGGAAAACTATGCTTACTCAGAAATGCCAGCAACTGCTCTTTGGGCAAGTCGTGGAGCAACTAATACAGGAGGAATAATAGGCGCTTCAGGCGGCAAAGATTATTTATTGAATTGTCACGTTTCTGGAACTATTAAATCGACTATAGCATATAGTTCAATGGTTGTCGATATGGGTGGTATAGTAGGCTCGCATATAGGCACTAACATAGATATAATGTTTTATCGTTGTTCTGCGGACACGGAAATTATATGCGAGGGGTTAAGTTCATCTGTTGTCCCAATTATGGGAGGGTTGTTGGGCGAAATTCATAATGCTGGAACTGCATATATTTATGATTGCGTAGCAAATTTTAAACAAAAAACAATTGGCGGTAGATATAACCATAGTAGTTCAATTACCGGTCTTGTAGAAAGTTCTAGTTTAATATCAGAGAATCTTGTAGGAACTATGGATTTAACTTCAACGGTAAATGACCATTGTGGGGCGTTGACAGGATTTTGGACGGGTATTGCGACTATAACTATAAAAAATGCTTATTCTGATGCGCTAAGTGGCTCATCAGATGCAAACAAATTATCTGTGTTAATGCTTCTAGGAAATAAGCAACCTGCAGTATCAGGTTATTCAAACCTTAATAATGTTAAAAGCACCTCTAATTATGCGCCTCTAGATTCAGGTGTGGCAGACGTAGGTGGAAGTAGTGTAAATACGCTTAACAGTTCTACAGAGTTGATTGACAAAGTAAAGAGTGATTTAAGTAAGGGATTGCTATCGGATAGAATTTGGGATGTAGAAAAAATCGGCGGTTCTTATGACCCAGATAATTCTCCTGTTCGCAATTACCTTTTGGCATTTATCAACTTCCGTAACTTAAATAACAATGGTAACAGTGAAGAGAAAGTAGGTCTTGACGACGGAGAGCCTTACATAGTAGGAGACAAGTTGCCGGATAAGACGAGTGACGTAACTGCCTTTACCGCCTACCTAAATACAAAGGCAAACGCTAACCACGTATTCTTAGGTTGGACAGACGACGCGACAGGAAATAGCGAGCCGTTTACATCTTTGCCAAGCGGTTTATTTGGAGAGGTGACTCTATACGCAGTTTGGGGCTTGCCGGATAGTTACATAAATGCAAATATAAAGACTGGTATCACGTCAGACAAAGACAAGATAGAGTACGACAGCGTGGAGAGTATTACACTCACTGCGTTGGTTACTCACACTGCGCCATCAAGCGGAAGTATGACAAATCCTAATTCAACGTATTACTTTATACAAGACGGAACGGACAAGACTACCACTGCAAATGTAAAGAATAGCGGTGTATTGTCGGTAAAGACAGTCAAGGATAGCGGAGAATATACGTTTAAGTATAGAATTACAGACGGCTTAGAGCCATTGTGGTATTACGACGGAGAGCATACGACAGGCAAGAGCATAGAGATAGAGAAAGGCAAACTGGCAAGTATGACGCTAAAAGATTTCAAAATCTCACCGGACACCGCGCCGTATTTTGGCAAGAAGTTGAGTGAGATAGACTTTAGCGTCAAGATGTTGAATAAGGCAAACAAAGAAGTAGAGTTAAATTCAGACTTGCCGTCTAAGTGGCAATCTTCAATAGGCAAAGTAGACACAAAGGGGAGCAATACCAAGAAGATAGTAATATATCCAGCAGACACAGACAATTACGAAGTACAATACGCATTTGACGTAACATTTGAAGCGGAAATATTGGTAATGGTGTTCAACTTAAGCCAGATAAGCCAAAGGCTAGAGGTAGAAGTAGAGTATGGACAGAATTACGGAGCGGCGGAGATAATCTATCTGTTTGAGCAAGCGTACCTAGATGCTTTGACAAACAAATGGGACAGCGATATCGTCAACGACGTAAAGAGTATGGCTCCGTACCTAAACGGCAAAGCAACTGTAGACGGAGATGCCAATGCAGGCAAGTTTGACGAAGAGTTCAACGGAATTGACAAGATAGAGACAATAGAAGTCACGTTCAAAGACGCGGCTTATGAAGTAATATTCAATCCGGACAATAACGGAGCAAGCGCACCGACTAAAGAGACGTACGGCTACGGACAGTTCTTGAAGAAACCTACGCCAGACCCGACAAATGGAGATAAGTTGTTTGTAGGTTGGTACTTTGACGAAATAAGCATAGACGCGAGTGGAAACGAAGTAAAGACGACAAGAGCGTGGAGATTTAACTCGGTGGGAGATACTCCTCAAGACAGAGTGACAAGACCTTTGACGTTGACGGCAAAGTGGCTTAAGGCAGACACTTTGGATTCCATAAAGGTAGAAGTAGACTCGTCAAAGAGATTTACAGCGCAGACCAAGATAGGCGAGGACGACTTGGTAGTGACAGCGTACTACAGCGGAGTATTGGATGGCATAACGGTGAAGCAAGACGTAGTGCTTAATTGGAGTCAGTTTAAGGTGAAGTATTCTACCACTGACGAATTGTTGCACGTAACTGACGGCGGATATGAAGTGACGGTAAGTTACCAATTCGGCTCTGGAGATCCAAAAGAAGCAAGTGTAAAGATAAACGTATTGCCAATCACTATTAGTACGGATAAACTCACGTTTGCAGATAAGGTAGTAATATGTACGGACGAAGATAAGAATGAGACAATAGACCCAATCAAGGGCACGTTGCCAAGTCAGATAAAGAGCGTAGCGTACGTATATATGCTGGACGGAGTAGAGATACCCGAAGAAGACGTCAAGGGAATAGGCGAGTATATAGTCAAGGCAGTGTTCACAATGAGGTCTGCGGACTTCTACGCCGAGCCAATGACGGCAACGCTGAAGATAGTAAGACCGACGGAGTTAGAGAAACCGGTATTCAAGGGCGGAGCGGTATACGACGGAACGGAAAAGAGAGTCGAGGATTACTTGGACGGCTTTGACAGTGACTTTATGGAGATAATCGGCGAAGGAGCAACTGCAACCGATGCAGGAAGATACACAGTATACGTGAAGTTAAAGGAAGGAAGTTGGGCAGACGGCACGACAGGTAACGTGACAATCACTTGGACGATAGACAAGTCTACTTTGATACCCAACTGGGATAATTGGGAGTTTGTTACGGACGGCGAGAGCGGTTACGCGCCGGTAATATCCGGAATGGCAGACGGACTTGCAAGCGGAGACGAGGTAGATTACGCTAATGACTTTACGTACAAGATATATGACGAAGAGGGCAACGAGATAGACGCAAGCCAAGTATCTGAAGTAGGCTCGTATAAAATAGTAGCCACGATAAATGGAGACTTGGGAGCCAACTACAAGTTGGACGAAGTGAGCAGAGAATGGTACTTCGTAGTCGTACCAAAGTCGGGAATGAGTATCTTGACGATAGAATGGGGCGAGACTCAGTTCCTATATGACGGCGAGGTGCATTATCCGACGTACGTAGTAAAGGACAGAAACGGAGACGAAGTGACAGATAATGATATATTGTCGCAGTTGAAGTTTACGGAAGGATACAAGACGAAGACGGAGAAAGGTACGTATACAATTAAAGTTACGGTAAGTGACACGGAGAATTACTTTATCCGCTCTGGAGCAGTATGTACGTTTAAGATAGTAGACGAGAATGGCAATGCTCCTGACTATGACCCGACCGATCCCAACCAAAGACCAAGCGGCAACGACCCTGGCAGCGGTAACAATGGCGGTGGAACGCTAAACTTTGGCAATATAGAGGAGTTTGTCAAGCAGTGGTGGCAAGTCATAGCAAGCGCAGTATCTATAATATTGATAATAATATTCCTATCCAAGACGGCGGGCTATGAGAGCAAGCGCAAGAAGTATAGCAAGAAGGCAGAGAAACTGGAGAGCAACGTCTATGCAGTGGCAACGACAGGTTTGTTTGGCTTGGCAATGACTGCTTGGACAGCAATAGCGTGTACGCTGATGGGCTTGGCGGTGGCAAGTCTGGTGATAATGATAATAGCCAAGAACAGATGCAACAAGGCAGAAGAGAATTACGAAGAAAGTCTTGCAGATTACGAAGAAAGGAAGAAGCAGGAAGAAAAAGAAGAGGCGCGTCAACGCGACGAAAATCTGCGAATGATGTTTATGGGAATGCAAGGAATGAATGGCGGCAATATGGGACAAGGAATGTCTCAAGGCGGGTATGTAGTTCAGCAAGGCTTAGGCGCAGATGAAATGAGAGGACTTATATCCGAGACGGTGACTGCGCTCTTGCCAGGTATGCAACAGATGTTGCCGCAACAAGCGTCTACAAATGACGAACTGGTGCAAAAACTTCTTGAGAAGACGGCAAGGAATGAAGATTCGATACAAAAACTCATAAAGAAGATTTCAGAACAGCCTGTAGAGAAAATTGTCGAAAAGGAAGTAATTGCAACTGAGGCAAACGACGAAACTATTCAAAGAATAATTGACACTCAAGAAAAGTTTATGGAGCGTTCGCAAAAACAAGATGAGACGATAAGTCAACTTATGGAAAGATTGATAGAATTGTCAACTACTTCAAAAGGCGAGCCTCAAGTCGTCGAAAAGGTAATCGAGAAAGAAGTACCTGTCGAGAAGATAGTGGAAAAAGTCGTCGAAGTGCCTGTAGAGAAAATAGTAGAGGTACCTGTCGAAGTTGAGAAAATCGTAGAGAAAGAAGTCAAGGTAGAAGTTCCTGTAGAAGTCGAGAAAATCGTCGAAAAGGAAGTACGCGTCGAAGTACCTGTAGAAAAAGTAGTAGAGAAGGTAGTGGAGAAACAAGTTAAAGTAACTGCTCCTGCAAAGCCAAAGGTAGAGAAGGCTCCTAGACTTACATTAGACGAAGCGTATGCATTGCTCAGCAAAGAGCAAAAGAAATACTTTGACGGCTTGAGAGACTATGCGCTCACTAAGTATAAGTGCAAAGAGAAGAAGTCTACGTACTTTGTAGTCTACGGACTCACAAGTACAAATCCGTTGTTGAAGTTGACAATAAAGAAAGACACAACGGTAGCGTTACTCAAGATGGAAGACGAGTATATGAAAGACATCAGAAGAGACGCGACAGGAGACGGCACGAAGGTAAAAGTCAAAGAGACAGAAGTAGTAGTAAGTGACAAGCAAGCCTTTGAGACGGCAAAGAAGATGGTGGACTTGAGAGACGACCAGATAGAGCGTTATCAGGATTTGCTTAGAGAGCAGCGCGCTATGAGAAGCAAGAAGTAAAGGCAACCGCATATATCAGCGCACTTTTTACCCTAACGGCTAGGACGCCTTCGGGGTCACGTATGGGAAGTACGCTCACCACTCAGTTGCCGCCGCACGTGCAAAAATTACACTAATCTCTGCGGTTGTATGAAACCGGTAAAAAATTATATTCCGACTTTATGTTCAACAGGTGTGTACTAATTAGTACGCACCTGTTTAGTTACGGATATAAAATTGTCACTTCGAGCGGAGTCGAGAAGTCTCAACAGTATAATAATCTGATAGAGATCTCTCCACTACGGTCGAGATGACAAAAAGTTTGTCGAGGTGACAAATATATAATGTCTTTATGACTAAGTGAAGTGGAGAAATCTCTACGGTATAAGTGCTATACCGTTGTTGTAAGCGGACAATTTGCGCTAGATAAGAAAGCCAACAGCAAGCAGAGCATACCGGCGTTGTTGCTAAACAAACCGTTGTTGCAGTTGCAATTATTGTTACAACCGCAATTATTACATCCGCAGTCGTTGTTACAGTTGCAATTATTATTGCATCCGCAAGAATTGTTGTAACTTAAAAGCGCTACCAAAAGCAAAAGACTTGTACAATTATTATTCATATTACCTCCTTTTGTCAAAAAGCCTTATCAATCTACAATATGTCCTAAAAATCAAATGTGTGACTGTTCTATAATATTTTTAACGTCATTTCGAGCATAGTCAAATATGCTCCCTTTTAAATCATAAGGAGTATAATATGGTTTGTCTTACCGTCAGCGAGCAGCAAGAAAATTTTGTAAGAGACTGTCTCCCGCCCAATGGAATTTTGCGCAATTCGGCAGATTATTTTTATATTTTCTCCGACAGCACTCGGCTCAAGATACTGTGCGCGTTGTGCAGTATGGAACTTTGCGTGGGGGATTTGAGTTATATTCTCGGGCTCAATCAGACGACTATATCGCACCAACTCAAATTACTTCGAGACAACAAGATCGTTGGTTGCCGCAGATACGGAAAGATTATTTTTTACAGAATCGTCAATGAAAACGTCGAGCGCACGTTGACCATTGGTATCGAAAACGCCTGTCCGTCCAATTAAAGAATTTTTTTATTGTCACATCGTATTATTAGTGTTATAATGTTGCTATGGATAAGATAAGACAAAAACTCAAAGATTTGCCGACGCAGAGCGGCGTATATATTATGAAGTCTGACAGCAATCAGATTTTGTACGTAGGCAAAGCGCGAAATCTTAAGAACAGAGTTAATCAGTATTTTTCGGGCACTGCCAACAAGACTGAAAAGACTATGAGACTGGTTGCGCGTATTGCTGATTTTGAATATATCATTACTACAAACGAAATTGAGGCGCTTGTACTTGAAAACAATCTTATCAAAAAACATAAGCCGCCTTACAACATTCTTCTCAAAGACGACAAGTCTTATCCTTTTGTCAAAATCAATGTCAAACAAGACTTTCCCAAGGTCGAAGTTGTACGCAAACTCAAGAATGACGGAGCAAAATATTTTGGACCGTATATGCAGGGCATAACAAGCAAAGACATTTTAGAACTTGTTGAAAGCGCGTTTTGCCTTCGCTCGTGCTCTCACGATTTTTCTCGCTTGCCAAAAAATCACAGACCTTGTCTCAACTATCATATCAACAGGTGTTTGGCGCCTTGCTCCGGACGGTGCGATAAGGAGCAGTATGCAAAGCAGATTGAAGAAGTAATATCTTTTTTGTCGGGCAATGACAAAAAGATTGCGCATCTTTTGCAACAAAAGATGAATGACGCCGCCGAAAATGAGGATTTTGAACTTGCGATATTCTACCGCAGAAAATTGGAGATATTGGACAAACTTGTGCGCCGTCAGGTTACGGCATTGCCAAAGGATTTTGATATTGATATATTTGCCATAGCATCCAATGGACTCAACACAGTGGTAAGTGTGCTTTTCGTGCGCGGCGGAAAACTCGTAGGCGGAGACAAGCAAGTCGTAAGCGATCTTTCGCCTAGTGACGAAGTGGTATTGTCCAACTTTATTTTGGCTTATTACGACAAAGTCAACTATATTGCAAATGAAATCGTCATTGCGTCGCAAATAGACGAATGTGAGTTGCTTGGCGAATATCTCACGCAGAAGAAGGGCAGCAAAGTTAATATTATCTTACCTCACCAAGGCGTAAGGCGGCAGTTGGCGGATATGGCGCTTAACAATGCAAGCGATTATCTAGAAAAGTCGCTGTCTATCAAAGAACGCGAAGACAATATGACGGTGGGCGCAATTATTCAACTTCAGGAGTATCTCAAGTTGCCCAAAATGCCTATCAGAATGGAATGTTACGACATATCGCACGTGCAGGGTACAGACAAAGTCGCATCAATGGTGGTATTTACAAACGGCGCTCCCAACAAGGCGCATTATCGCAAATTCAAAATGAAACACGCGCTTGGCAACGACGATTTTGCAGGACTTCAAGAGGCATTGACAAGGCGAATAGACGAACTTGTCAAAGGTGAAGACGAAAGTTTTGGCTCTCGACCTGACTTGCTTGTCATAGACGGCGGAAAGGGACAACTTAGCAGCGTAGTAGAGATTTTGCACGAAAAGGGCGCGGACGATATTGCGGTGATAGGTCTTGCAAAGAGAGAAGAAGAGGTATTTGTACCTCACCAAAGCGCGCCGATAATCTTACCTCGCAACAGTTATGCGCTCAAAGTATTGCAGCGTATCAGAGACGAGGCTCACCGCTTTGCGATCACTTTTCACAGATCGCTTAGGCAAAAACGTCAGACGCATAGCAAACTGCTTGCAATTGAAGGCGTTGGCGAAAAACGCGTCAAGGCGCTCTTCGACGCCTTTAAGAATATAGAGAATATTCGCAATGCGACAGTTGAAGATTTGTTGCTTGTTAAGGGAATAGATCGACGCGCCGCAGAGAATATATATAATCACTTTCATCCTAAGATTTCTTGACTACGCTCGAAATGACAGAATCTATTAAAATCAATTTACTTTTTTTCAAAAATGTAATATTATATGGCTATGAGATACAAAGCAATATTTTGCGATTTTGACGGCACACTATACAGAGAAGACCACACGATATCGCAAGTCAACAAAAGAGCAATCAAAGAATTTACGCAAGCAGGCGGAAAGTTTGTAGTCTCGACAGGCAGGCTTTTCTCGGCAATTTATCCAAAACTCCAAGAACTTGAGTTGGACGGAGACGTCATTGTCTATCAAGGCGGCGGCATATTTGACATCAAAAGCAAAAAGCAGATTTTTGGAAAGTTTTTTGACAAAGACGATACTATAGCCGTATTGGAATACATCGAGTCATTGGGCGAGGACTATACGCCGTTAGTATACATTGACGACACTTGTCATTGTCAAGAATACAACGAATCGGTTGGAGTATTCGTGGGTATTTGCGCAATTGGATACAAGGTAACTCACAAGTTATTGTCTGAGTTTGTACGTGAGAGCGAGTCATTGCCTGTCAAGGTAGTTGTGCTTGCCGACGACGAGCATTGCAAGACGTTGGTAAAAGACGGTAGAGAAAAATTCCCGCATCTTGCGATAATGCGCTCGCACCAACTTGTCGTAGAGGCTATCACAAAGGGTATCAACAAGGGCGAGGCAATCAAGTGGCTTTGCAATAAATACGGTATTGACGTCAACGAGGCAATTGCAATGGGTGACAGCGAAAACGATATTGAGATGATCAAGGCGGCAGGTCTTGGCATAGCCGTCGGCAACGCAATGCCCAACGTAAAGCAATCGGCAGACTTTGTTGCCGACACCAATGACAACGACGCCGTAGCGCAAGTTATTTATAAATTTTGTCTTAACAAAGATTAAATTATCCAAGCGTATTATTGACAGCGCTTTAGGGCGGAGTTTAACTAAGAAGTCTTATCCTTATAGCATAAGGGAAGGAGAGTATAATGAATACCAAACAGCAGATGACAGAAGAGGAAATTGTCGAGACTACAAAACTCGGAGATTTTTGCGCGCAATGCGAATTGGAAATATTGGTAGGCAACAAGGACGACGATATTACCTTCAAGTCGGTGCTTGTCAACCGTCCCGGTCTGTTGCTTGCAGGTTTTGAAGATTATTTCAGCAATGCTCGCGTGCAGGTGATAGGTAATGCGGAGTATTACTATCTTGCTTCGCTTCAGCCTGCGGAAAAGAAAAAGGCTTTGACAAAACTCTTTGTACAGAGAATACCTTGCGTGATATATTCCAGAAGTATCAAACCGACGCAAATAGAGATAGACATAGCAAAACAATACGGCATACCAGTGCTTTTGTCGGATATGACGACGACGTGGCTTATGCAAGAGATAAGCGCGTACCTTGACGATTTACTTGCTCCGACGGAGATGGTACACGGCTCGTTGCTTGATATCAACGGCGTAGGCGTGCTTTTGACAGGCTCAAGCGGTATGGGTAAGAGCGAGACCGCAATAGAACTTATAAACAGAGGTCACCGCATAATAGCCGACGACGCTGTCGTTGTCAAAAAAGTGCGCAACGATCTCGTAGGCAGCGCGCCTGACAAAATCAAACACTTTATCGAAGTCAGAGGACTGGGGATAATCGACATCAAGAGTATGTACGGCGTAGGAGCGGTACTTGACAGCGAGGATATAGACCTAGTGATACATCTCGACAAAGACGCAAATCTCGAAGATTATGACAGACTTGGCTCAATGGATAATACTTGCGAGATATTGGGCGAAAGCCGTCCGCAAATCAACGTGCCGGTGCTACCCGGTCGTAACTTGGCTGTAATCGTTGAAGTCGCAACTCGCAACTTCCAACTCAAGAAGCAGGGATACGACGCTTTGGAAGAATTGCGCAAAAGGACGAATTTGAAATGAATAATTATGAAAAAATGAAACTTGCCAGACTATGCGACGAAGATTGTGACGGTATGGACGAAGAAGACTTGCTTGCTTCTGAAAAATATGAGAGCGAAAGCGAAGCCTTCAAGCGTAAATATAAAGAGTTTTATACAGATATCAAGATAGACCGCCACGAGGATTGGTAATATGTTTGGCTCTAAGTGAGGCTAGTCAAAACTAAAATACGTCTTTTCTGCCCACCTGATGCTAACCTCATTTGAACACATCTGAACTGTATAATTTGGATTGATTTTTATACGACGCGAGTGCAACTGTACTAGAGGTACAGCAAGTACGACGACGCTCGCCAAAGACCATCTTGACAAAAAATCCGCTATTTTATTCTTTGCCTATCTCCATTTTAGCCAAACTAGTGGGTGTTTTTAATTTATGTCACCTCTCGACTACACTCGAGGTGATAAAATATTGCGAATACTTATAATCAACTATTTTTTCAAATTATGTATATACTTTAATATAATTATTGCAAAATACATTTTTGATGTGCTATAATAAATTGCAAAATACTTTTTGTGAGGTAATTATGGAGTTCAAAAAGGAAGATTTATTTACTATTCCAAACATATTGACTTATATCAGGCTTATCTGTATACCTATATTTGCAGTTCTTATGATTATGTACCGTATAGGTGGATTTGAAGCAATGGAGTCTGTCAACAACGCATATATGTGGGCTAGTTTTGGGGTATTCCTATTTGCTGAAATTACGGATATTTGCGATGGATATATTGCAAGGCACTTTAATCAAATATCGGATATAGGCAAGGTGCTTGACCCAATTGCAGACAAAGTTTTGCAGTGCGTTGCAATGTTGATGCTGTGCATTTGCGCAAATTTGCATTGGGCGTTTGCTATAATTATCATAGTCAAAGAAGTATATATGGGCGTGACGTCTAAGTATTGGATGCGCGCAAGCAAAAGGCAAGTGGAGCAAAAGTCCAACAAAGTGGGCAAGGCGGGCGCGTTTATCTATTTTGCAGGTATTCTTTTGTCTTTCTTTACGCACTTGGGTGAAAAGGTTGGAAACAAATACACGATAATTTGGTGGGTAGACTTTGCGCTTTTGGTCGCAGGAAGTGTCTTGGCAATTGTTGCGGCGGCAATATATACCGTCATTTATCAAAGACAACTCAAGAAGGTGAGAGAAAGCGGTATTCTCGATACGCTTGACAGATACGGCAATCCATTGCCGACGGTAGAAGATAGAGCCGAAGTCAAAGACGAAGAGTCAAAAAACTCTGACGCGCAACAGGAGATTAAGTAAGTGCGGATTTTGAATTTGTTGGCGATTACTTTTCACTGGGAGAGATTTACTCAGCCTTCTGTCATAATAGGTATTTGCGTTATGGTGGTGGGACTTGTGTTTAGTTTTTGCTCAAGACCTATTGCTAATGCAATCGGCAACAAACGCAAGGCAAAAGGCGAAGACCCCAACACCGAGATGCTTTATACGGCGCTAAAGTTTATTTCTATGGGCGTAGTGTTTATAGGTATGTTGGTGGCAATCATCACAATGAATTGGAATTAAACATAATATAATAGTTAAATATATAAGGAAAAATTTTTATGGAAATGTCAAAGACTTACTATCCAAAATCGTTTGAGAACAAGTTGTATAAGGAATGGGTAGACA
>JAIDUV010000057.1 GCA_029060025.1 Clostridia bacterium
ACAGCAAATTGCTGTAAAATTCAAGTAGTTGGATAATAATTATGAAAATATTTGCGCAAAGGCTTAGAGAATTGAGACTGCAACAAGGCTTTACTCAAAAGTATATGGCGGAGCAGTTGCATATAAAACAACAATCTTATTCTCGTTATGAATTAGCGACGGGAGAGCCTAGTCTTGCAATATTGGTACAATTAGCAGTTATGTTTAACGTTTCGGCAGATTATTTAGTTGGCTTGAGTGAAATCTAAGTTTTTTATGAGGTCATTATGCAGATAAGTCAAAATTTAAAAAGTATGAGAGATGCCTTGGGAAAAACCCAAGAAGAGGTAGCCCAAGCGGGCGGATTTACTCAAGGATTATATACTAAATGGGAAAACGGCACGTCAATTCCCGGCGCAGATAATCTCATAAAGTTGGCAGATTGTTTTGGTTGTTCGATTGATTATTTGGTAGGTAGAGAAGCCGAAGACGGTGTCATTGCTGTCAATGATAAGTTAATGCTAAATGATAGAGAGCAAAAGTTGCTTAAAAATTTTAGGACATTGCCGTATCAAAAGCAAGAAAAAGTTATAGGGTATATTGCAGGTATTCAAGAAGAGTAGATTTAATATGTTTGGAGAAAGACTAAAGGAATTGGCAATAGAGAAAAACCTTTCGCAAAAAGAAATTGCAAAAAAGTTGGGCGTATCTCAAAAAGCCGTCAGCAAGTGGATAAATAATCAAGCCGAACCTACGGAGAGCAATATCCGAAATACGGCAATTGCCTTTGACGTCTCTGCGGATTTTCTTTTAGGTCTTGAAGACTGATATTTTATTTTTTATTTCCCCATTAGATTTACAAATTGCGTTTGATAGAGTATTATTGAATAAAGAGGGGAATTTATGAAACTCAAATTTAAAGAAAAGTTTTTTTACGGTTTGGGAGATTTATCTGCCAACATAATGTTTGCGGCAATATCGTTTTATTTGCTTTACTTTTTTGTCAACGTCGGCGGACTTAAAGCGGAATTGGCGTCAGCCGTATTTTTGATTGCAAAGTTTTGGGACGCATTCACTGATTATTTGATGGGCAGAATATCCGATAAGACCAAAAGCAAGTGGGGCAAGCGTAGAGTATATATGCTCTTTGGGGCAGTGCCTTATGGACTTGCGTTTTTGCTTTTGTGGATCGCGCCGTTTGGAGAAAGCGCTCAGGTCGGCAAGATGATATACTATACCTTAGCGTATATGCTTTTCAATACTGCGTGGACTGTAGTATATATACCGTATAATGCTATTACCGCCAATATGACTGATAATTATGACGAACGCACGTCACTCAACGGCATAAGAATTGCGCTTGCCAACGTGGGGATTATACTTGGAGCGGCGCTGTTTGCGCTTTTTGCAGACGGACAGGAAAGTCTGTTTTATCAGTTGTTTGGCAATGCAAGATACGCGTATCTGATGTCGGCGGGTATATTTGCATTTATATCCATTGTCATAATGTTGCTTTGCGCAGGTAATATAAAAGAGCGCGTGGACGACGCAGAGCAAAACGACAAGGGATTTTTCGTCACTCTCAAGGAGTTTTTCAAGTTGCCTGAATTTCGCAACGTAATGTTGTGTTATCTGCTCAGTATGGTGGGCTTTGACATAATTATGGCAGTGTTTATGTTCTTCATCAATGATTCGCTGGGCTTTAGCGGTGGCGCAATGGCAATGGTATTTGTGGCAATTCCGCTCGTATGCGCCATAGCGTCGTCTTTTGTGTGGGTCAAGTTGAGCGAGAAATTCAATAAGCACAAAGTCTATACAATTGCCTGCATATATATGGCTGTTGTACTTATATTTGCAATATTCGTACCTGCAAAGAACATTGCAACGACAATTTTGTTGTGCGTATTTGCAGGCTTTGGTATGTCGGCAATTCAAATTTTGCCGTACGCAAGCGTGCCGGATGTCGTCGAAGTTGACGAATACGTCAATGGTTCGAGGCGTGAGGGCGCATATTACGGCATTACGCAATTTATGTATAAAGTTGCCAACGGCGTGTCAATAGCCTTGGTATCGGCAGTTTTGGGCGCGTTTGGCTACATCGAGAGCACTGACGGAACGGCAATTCAACAGCCCGACAGCGCATTGCTTGCCGTACGTATTGTTTTAGGTGCGCTTCCTGGCGTGATTTTCCTCATATCCATTATCTTTTCGCACAGGGCAAATCTCAGCAGAGAACGCTTTGCTAGCATCAAAGCCGAACTTGATATTCGTCGGGCAAAATCCAAAACAGAAAGCAACAATAGTTAAATATATTTATTTCACTTTGTAATTGCAATAAAAAAACCGCTAGATTAGCGGTTTAAAATTTTAAATCAGAGGTAGTTGGGTTATTTTCGCTATTTGTATTTACGTTTATCGAATCTATATGCTCTTTAATTTCTCTCAACAAGTCGTAGGGATTTTCAACGTATTGAAACTTTATAGAACTAGAAGGACTTTTGAAAAATATAGTGCCAGTCGTTGCATTTTTGCTTTTATCAAAGAAACCGACGTTGACGGACGATGCGGTAATATTCTTAAAGTCAAGCGAATGGTAGTCAACGCCCATAATTCCTTTCCGCACGATCAAACGCTTATTAGTATAGCAGTAATATAAATTTTTATAGCCGTGCATATAGAAAAACGGAAGTGTAAACAACGTTAAGACTAAAATTAAAATCAGGTGCGGCCAAAATATAGGAATTAGAAACGGCGCAAATAGCGCTTTCACATATCTACTTTTAGACGGTTTAATAATTTTTATGATTTGTTCGTTTTTTTCTAAAATATCATCAAATAAATGTTCCATAATAACGCCGTTATTTATACAAAAGATTGTTTTATATTTTTTGGTGGGCAATATAGGATTCGAACCTATGACTTTCTCCACGTCAAGAAGACACTCTCCCTCTGAGTTAATTGCCCATAT
>JAIDUV010000058.1 GCA_029060025.1 Clostridia bacterium
GTCAGTAAAAGTATACCTTTTTTGGAATTTCGACTATAAATCACTGCCAAAAAGTTTAGTGAAAAGTATAATTTACAATGAGAAATAGACTTATGGGGTGTCATTGATGCTCGCACGAGAAATCTCAACAATATAATATCGTCAAGATGACAAAATAAAAAGCATACTTACGAGAGGTAGAATATGCAAATGCTAAAGAAAAGTAAATCAACAAAATATATCGTACTATGTATTGCTTTATTGCTGTGCATTACAATTGCAATATTAAGTGGAGCGCAACCGTACAACACGGCTGTTGATACGCCTATTACGCCTATTACACCTACGGCAGACGCGACGCTTAATTCAACTTACGGCGCTTTATTCCACGGCTCAACTTATATATATACAGACTACAGAAAAGTAGAGGATATGCATAGTGGCGCAATAACTGACGATACGACTGCCATTACAATAGACAGTACCAAGCCTCACGGCTCTCAAGAAAATCCATTTGTAATAGATTCGACTGCAAAGTGGAACGCATTTGCCGCAGATATGAATAATACTTCAAGCGGTATTACAGATTGTGGCGCAGGAGATTATTTTGTTCTAGCAAAAGATCTTGACTTTGGTTCCTCGACTTTTACTCCTGTATCTCAATTTAGAGGAACATTTTACGGTCTTGGTCATACAATCAAGAATGTTACCCATTCTTCGGGTAATGCTTTGGATCACTCTGGAATCTTCAGAATGCTTGTTAACGCTCCAACTGTGACTGACTTAAATGTCGCAAATGCTACGTTTACAGATGTAGGTTACAACGTGGGAGGGATTTGCGGTTATGCAGACGGCGCAAATATCCTGAATTGTCACGCAGAAGGGACTTTTTCCAGAACAACTCGTTTAAATATCCAAATAAACTCCGGTGGCATATTAGGCTCTGCTTATGGAACAAATGACGTACTGGTTTATAGATGTTCGGCTAATTATATGGGCACATTTTGGGCTAATACTCCTAATGGAGCGCTTAGTGGCGCGATAGTAGGCGGTACCGGAGGTGTAGCAAAAATTACAATTCTTGACTGTTACGGGAAAGGCGTCATTGATCATAATTCTTCAACTGCTGACGTTTATGTTGGAGGCGTATTAGGCGCGGCTGCCGATAAATCGGGGGCGGTAAGAATAGAAAATGGAGTTAGTTATATTTATCAGCAGAATGTACAGAATACAACGGCGTCTCACGTCGCAAGCGTCTTAGGTTTTTGGGCGGGGGCGGCGGCACCGTCAAGTTTGATTATTAAGAATGTATATGCCAGCGGTAGAGGCTCAAAAAACGGAACGGTGTTTTATATAAATCCGACAATGTATGTAAAAGATCACGCAAGTCGTATAAATGCTATGCCACTTACAGTAGACAATGTTAATTGGTATGCAGCCGCGACACCTAGTTGTGATAGTTGGTATGGAGAACTTTTGACTGCTAAAGCGCCCTCTCAGACGCATCGCTATAGTGGAAGCGAGACGGATTTTTGGGCTGCTGCACAGAATGAGTCGAAACTACCTTCTGCTATATGGTTAAATAAAAGTTCAATAGACTTGACAAATTATACGATTGAGAGTTCTCCCGTAATCAACAAATTTGTCAAAGAGCAATTTGATATAGAATTTTACAATTACAAAAACAATTCAGACGAGAGTATTGGTGTAACTTCAATCAAGTACGATTACGGCGCTACAGGCATAACGTTATCTGCGCCTACTGCGCCTGACGCAAATCATAAGTTTGTCGGTTGGACTACTGACTTGAGCGGGAACGGAGACGTATTTACGACTTTGCCTGACAATGCGTACGGAAATCTTAAATTATACGCTGTGTGGGATAATCCCAACGCTACTGCATCTATTACGCTATACAACAGCAAGACTAAAGATAATACCGATACTTTAGAGTACGGCACTGGCAATATAAAACTTACTGCTACTTCTAGTGGACCGGGAATGACAAGTCCTTTGAAGACTTTTAAGTGGTATAAGGATAGCGGAAGTACGGCGGTGGAGAGCGGAGATACTTGCACATTGACTGATGTCAAACAGAGCGGAACGTATTCGCTTGAATACACATTGCAAGACACAGCAGAGCCGTTGTGGAGACACAAAGAGAAGTTGACGACTACGCAAAGCGTGACAATCAATAAAGGGCAGTTGTCAATCAAGACGTTTGAATTGGATTCGACTACGCCTGCGTACGTGGGGATTGCTCTTAGCAAAGTCAAGTTTACGGTTGAGTTAAAA
>JAIDUV010000059.1 GCA_029060025.1 Clostridia bacterium
AATTCGCTTATCGCAGGACTTTCGACGAGCGCGCTATGTCTTTTGATAGGCTACCCGATAGCGTATTATCTCACAAAAACCGAGTTCAACAAAAAGGGCGTGATGATAGGGCTTTTCCTTGCGCCGATGTGGGTCAACTTTCTTTTGAGAATGATGGCAACCAAAGCGGTATTCAACGTAATAGGCTTCAAGATGGGTATGGGCGCGGTAATATTCGGCTTGACTTATGAATTCCTGCCGTATATGATTATGCCTTTGTACAATACCCTTCTCAAGATAGACAAATGTTATATAGAAGGCGCAAGCGATTTGGGCGCGACTCCTATAAGAGCGTTTTGGCAAATAACCGTACCGTTGTCTATGCCGGGAATCGTGAGCGGACTTACAATGGTAATGATACCTTCCATTACTACTTTTGCCGTAACCGAAATAATGAGCAACGGCAAAATGATGTTGCTCGGTGACTTCATATATTCGCTCAAAGCCGACTCTCTCAATATGGCGGCGGCAATATCTTTCATACTGTTGATATTTATGTGCGCATCTATGATAATATCCAACAAATATAGCAATGACAGCGGCGCTAAAGGAGGCGGATTATGGTAAGAAAAATACTTGTCAGAACATTTATAGGTCTCGTGCTTATTATACTGTATCTGCCTATCATTTGGATGATAGTATTCTCCTTTACGGAGACTCCGTCTTTCAGCGACTGGAGCGGATTTTCTTTCAACAACTATATCAACCTTTTCAGCGGCAACGGACCTAATGCTGGCAAAATTCAAGAAGCGTTGCTCAACACGTTGTTTGTAGGTTTTTTTGTAAGTCTGTTATCAACGATACTCGGCACGCTTGGCGCAATAGGTCTGCACGCAATACACAGCAAACGCGTGAAGACTGTCTATAGCACTGTAAATCAAATACCTATGATAAACAGCGAAATCGTAACCGCTATAGCGCTTGCGTTGGTATTCAACCTCTTTGCCGCGATGTTCAAAATCAACGACGGCAGTTGGGGTATGACGGCGCTGAAACTTATACTTGCTCAAACGACTTTCTGCGCTCCGTACGTGCTTCTCAACGTACTGCCAAGACTGCAAAAGTCCGACAATAAAATATACGAAGCGGCGCTGGACTTGGGTTGCACTCCTGCAAAAGCAATGTTCAAAGTCGTGATACCCGATATAATGCCGGGCATAATAGTGGGCGCGTTGCTGTCCTTTACCCTTTCGATAGACGACTTTGTCATTACGAAAGTCAACGTGACTTCTTTTGAGACGCTCTCAACTTTGCTTTACGGTCTCAAAAACGGCAAGCACCCATTGCCTGCCGACATAAGAGCGTTGTTTACGATAATCTTCTTTATAGTATTCGCTCTGATGATGATACTCTATACGCCAAAGAAAAAGCAAGAGAAGCATTAAGCGCTTGCATATCCATAGGAGAAGAAATGAAAAAAAGATTGACTGTAACTGCTATATTATTGACCTTGGCGCTTTCGCTGGTACTGCCTATCGTGATGACAGGCTGTACTCCGCGCGACGAAGTGCTCAAAGTATATAATTGGTCGGAGTATATCGGCGAAGACGTAATAGACCAATTTGAAGAATACTATTATGAAATAACAGGCAAAAACATAACTGTCAAGTACGACCTTTTTGACGAAAACGAACTTATGTATTCCCAAATCAAGACGACGAAAGCCGACTACGACGTGATATGCCCTTCCGACTATATGGTCGAGAAGATGGCAAAGGAAAACCTGCTGATAAGACTTGAAAAAAATCTCGACGACTTGGGTTACGGCGAAATTGAAGACTATAGAGACGACGTCTCTCCTCTGCTTCTCTCAGGCAACGTCGAAGACGGATATTACTTTGATTACGACTACGACAAAAAAAGCGGAGAGTACAACGTCTTCAGTCGCCCCTACACGATGGGCACGCTTGGAATACTGTACGCAAACGACGCAACTGCATATAAAAATTCAAGTTACGGAGAATACTCCTCTATGCAGGAATATGTCGAAGCCAACGGCTGGGCAGTGCTTTGGGATAAGGCGTTTAATCAAAGAATAATGATGAAAAACTCCGTGCGAGACACCTACGCAATAGGCGCAATATATACTCTGCTCAACGAACGCTCCGGAGAGATAGTCTTGCCGACAATGACTCCTTCGCTTGCGCTCAACGCTACGGACGAGAGCAACGTAAAAAAGATAGAAAAACAACTTATCAAGCAAAAGGCTTTGCTAAGCGGATATGAAAATGACGAAGGCAAAGAAGTCATAATACAAGGAGACATCGACTTGACTCTGCAATGGGCGGGTGACGCGGTATATGCTATGGGTTCATTGCAAGAAGAACTCTCTCGCGAAAGAGATATGTCATATTTCATACCTTATGAAGGCTCCAATATATTCTGCGACGCTTGGTGTATACCCAAGTACAGCCGTAATACGACAGCGGCAAATCTTTGGATAAACTTTATGTGCAAAGGCGATATTGCCGTGCAAAATATGGATTACATAGGATATACCTCCGGAGTGGTATCTCAAGAAGTATACGATTATATTATTGAAAACTGGGCAAGCGAAGAAGAGACCGACTATTTTGTAGATCTATCCTATTTCTTTGGCGAAGACAGCGAATTTGACACGATAATCTACGTAGAAGAAGAGGACTATAACGCCTTTGAGGCGCAATTCCCTACTTGGGAAATCGTGCAAAGATGCGCCGTAATGAAAGACTATGGAGACAAGACCCGCGATATGAACAGAATGTGGCGAAACGTAAAAGCGTAAATGCGCTATTGAAATTATACAATTGATATTGACACGATTATATAAAAAGTATGCTCTTAGTCAAGCATACTTTTTTATTTAGATTGAGTATTAAATTAAGATTTTTTACTTCGCTAAAATGACCTTATACGACGTCTATTATAAAAGATATTACGCCGTGTTGCAATTCTTTATCTCTGTCATAATATTTGTACATAGCCTTGACCATTGAATTCAACGAAGAATCGTCGGGAGAGCCTAATTGCTTTGGAGAAAACCTCAATAATATAATGCCAAATACTTCTTCAAACGACTTGCCTATTACTCTCTCTACAACGCGTCTTATCACCCTCTGCGATTTATTACTTTCTTTGACGAACTCAATATAATCGTCTACCCCAACAAGTTTACGCTTTTCGTCAAAAAGTCTTGTCTCGACGACCTTAGTACCCGCCGCAATTGCGTCAAACATATCATCACTTAAGTGCATAACAAATGTCTTCGACATATCTTCTTTTGTATCTTTCATATATTTCCTCTTTTCACTAATCTCAAATAAATTGGATAGAGACTCTCAACTACGCTCGAAGTGACATTAAAATACGTCAATTCTTATCGAGGTGACATATACTTTCAAATAATTTTGCCTAGCCTCTCTTATTTCCAAACTTCTTCATAGAATAATTGAGTTCGTCTTCAAACATTTGCGTAAGTTTGCCTTTTTTAGATTGAATATTACTTGACTTTTTCTTTGAATTAGTTTTGTTGTTTGACGGCTTTGATTTATTATTCTTATCATTATATCTGCCGTCTTTGCTAACTTTTGACTTACCCTTTTTATCTTTTGAAGAAGACGCGCTCTTCTTTTGTGCGGGCACGTTTTGCTTATGCGGTTTTTCTTCCTCTTTTGCATCTTGAATAGTCACTTCACGTTTGCCAAGTACCACTCCTTTGAGTTTGAAAAGTTTGCCTTCACAACCTTTGATGACCGATACGAAAGAATAAGTATCGCGTATCTTAAGGTCGGCAATTTCGTATATTTTCAAAGGCGTATACGTCAAAAGCAACTTGGTAAGGCTGTCCTTGTCGAGCAAATCTCTCTTGCCGACGTTGAGGAAAAATCTACTTTGATTGTCGTGAAAATCCTTGAGTTTGTTGGAGCCGTCTTTAGGCATAGTGAAACTATCGGAAATCACTCCGATATCCATATATTTTAGCGCATTGTCAACTTTGCGTTGATAACTTGGGATATACCCCACCTGACTGCTGTCTATTAAGGTATACGCCACGCCCTCTTTGCTTGCTCTGGCAGTTCTGCCAATACGGTGAACATAGAAATCTTCGTCTGTCGGCGGGTCAAAATTGATAATTGCCTGCACTCCATCTATATCCAAACCGCGCGACGCAACGTCAGTAGCCACCAAAATTTTCAACTCTTTTGCCTTGAACCTCTTGAGTATCTGCGTACGCTCGCTCTGTCTTAAATCTCCGTGCAAAAGCGCGGCCTCTCTACCCTTAGATTTGAGCGCGCCAAAAAGTTTGTCCGCTCTGGTCTTAGTATTGCAAAATACTATGACGAAATCATATTTATTCCCATCAATAATCTTGAGCATTGCGCCAAGTCGTTGAGCGTCTTTTACCACGCAATAATATTGCTCTATCTTGGGAGTATCTTCGCCGTCCACAGACGTCTTGACAAACGTGGGATTATGCAAAAGTTTTTGAATAAGAGTGTTGATAGATTGCGGTATAGTCGCCGAAAAGCACAGTCTTTGCGCCTCGCCTATCTTGCCGTCTATCTTCTCGATGTCTCCCCTAAATCCCATATCCAACATTTCGTCGCACTCGTCAAGCACTAGATAATTGACGTCGCCAAGTTTTAAAGTTCGTCTGTCTATATGATCAAGCAGTCTACCGGGAGTACCCACGACTATCTGAGGTTTTTTGCGAAGACAAAACAGTTGTCTTTGAATATTCTGTCCGCCGTAAAGCCCTGCGACGCGTACTCTCTCGTAATACTTGCAGACACTTTGGATTACTTCGCAAATCTGAATGACGAGTTCTCTAGTCGGACAGAGCACTAATGCCTGCACGCAAGACGCGTCTCTGTCTATCTTTGCAAGCATTGGCAACACGAAAGCAAGAGTTTTGCCCGTGCCGGTAGGCGCCTGCGCAACCACGTCTCCTTCTTTTAACGCAATGGGTATTACTTCTCGCTGAATATCAGTGGGGGTAAGAATTCCTTGTTCGTCAAGGCTCTTTATTATTTCCGGCTGAATTGCAAAACTTTGAAATTCGCCAAGTTGACTTTGATTATTATTTTCCATAATTCAATTATACAACAAAAGTTGATTTTCTCCAACCGATTGGATATAATAGTTGTATGAAAACGG
>JAIDUV010000006.1 GCA_029060025.1 Clostridia bacterium
TTTGCTGCAGAATACATTGTGATAGCAGCCGTAAGAGTGGTCTTACCGTGGTCGACGTGACCGATAGTACCGATATTAACGTGCGGTTTATTTCTTTCGAATTTAGCCTTAGCCATAATAAATTATCCTCCTAGATTATTTATGAATTAATCTTTGTTTATTTTACTTTTTTATTTTATATTGTTTTTTGAATTTTGTCAACATATATTTATAATTTATATAAAATGTTGAGTATTTTAGCCAATTACGCCTTCTTTGCTCTTGCGCCAATTATCTTCTCAGATACTGACTTCGGAACTTCTGCGTAATGGTCAAATTGCATTGTGAAGTTACCTCTACCTTGAGTAGATCCTCTCAAGTCGGTTGCATAACCGAACATTTCTGCAAGCGGTACGTCTGCATCTACCACCTGAACGCCGTTGCGCTCTTCAGTCGTCTTGATGCTACCTCTTCTTGCGGTAACGCTACCCAAAATCGTACCGAGATAATCTTCCGGCGCTTGAACTTCGACGCTCATTATAGGCTCGAGAAGTACCGGCTTAGCCTTGCTTACGCCGTCTTTGAATGCCATAGAGCCTGCAATCTTAAATGCCATTTCTGAAGAGTCGACTTCGTGGTAAGATCCGTCTACCAAGTCAACGTTGAAGTCAACTGTCTCGTATCCTGCCAAAATACCGCTCTTGGAAGCCTCTCTGATACCTGCCTCAACTGCCGGAATATATTCTTTTGGAATACTACCGCCGACTGTCTTATCAACAAACGTAAAGCCCTTGCCAGGTTCGTTTGGAGAAATAACAATCTTACAGTGACCGTATTGACCTTTACCACCGGACTGTCTCTTGAAGAGACCTTCTGCATTGACAGTATCTCTAATCGTCTCACGGTAAGCAACTTGCGGAGCGCCTACGTTGGCTTCGACCTTAAATTCTCTCTTGAGTCTGTCTACGATTATATCCAAGTGCAATTCGCCCATACCTGCGATAATGGTCTGACCGGTCTCTTGGTCTGTATAAGTCTTGAATGTCGGGTCTTCTTCTGCAAGTTTTTGCAAAGCAAGTCCCATCTTTTCCTGTCCTGCCTTCGTCTTTGGCTCAATAGCAATCTGAATAACAGGATCTGGGAATTCCATAGATTCCAATATGATTGGAGCGCTTTCGTCGCAAAGCGTATCGCCGGTTGTAGTATCCTTAAGACCTACGATAGCAACTATATCGCCTGCATACGCCTCGTCGATTTCAGTACGGCTGTTTGCGTGCATTCTAACGAGACGGCCGACTCTTTCTCTCTTGTCTTTAGTGGAGTTGTAAACATAAGAGCCTTTTGTCAAAACGCCCGAATATACGCGGAAGAAAGCAAGTTTTCCGATAAATGGGTCTGTTGCAATCTTGAAAGCAAGACCGCTGAACTTCTCTTGATCTGAAGATTTGCGAGAGATTTCCTCGTCTTTCTTGCCGGGAGCATAACCTGCAACGTTTGGAACGTCGGTAGGAGCAGGCAAATAATCAACGATAGCGTCAAGCAAAAGTTGAGTACCTTTGTTGCCGAGTGAAGTGCCGCAGAAAGCAGGCGTGATCTTCATATCAATGACAGCCTTACGAATGATAGGCTGAAGCATTGTCTTAGGCATTGCCTCAACGCTGACATCTCCCTCAAAGAATTTTTCCATCAAAGCGTCGTCGAACTCTGCAATCTTTTCAATAAGTTCTGCTCTCTTCTCTTCTGCTTCTGCAAGTATGTCCGCAGGAATTTCTTTCTCAGTGATGATTTCGCCGTTCTTACCCTCGTTGTAGTAAGCCTTCATTGTCAAAAGGTCTACAACGCCCTTGAAGTTTTTCTCTGCGCCGATAGGATATTGCATAGCAACAGCATTTGCGCTGAGTCTCTTGTTCATCATTTCGATAGTTCTGAAATAATTACCGTCGTCCTTGTCCATCTTGTTGACGAAAGCAATTCTCGGAACGTGATACTTAGTAGCCTGTCTCCAAACTGTCTCTGACTGAGGCTCAACACCGCCTCTTGCGCAGAACAATGCGACAGCGCCGTCAAGAATACGAAGCGAACGCTCAACTTCAACTGTGAAGTCAACGTGTCCAGGCGTATCTATAAGGTTGATACACGTACCTTTCCAGTGAGTGGTGGTTGCAGCGGAAGTAATGGTAATACCTCTCTCCTGCTCTTGCTCCATCCAGTCCATCGTCGCAGCGCCTTCGTGCACTTCGCC
>JAIDUV010000060.1 GCA_029060025.1 Clostridia bacterium
TAAACGGCTGTAATGCAATCTTGTTTCAACGCCTCGGTAAATACGCCCGCTGCGCTTGAGTTAATAACAGATGACGGACCGCCAGATTGTCCGAACATACACGCTCCTACTAACTTTTCCATATAAAAGCCTCCAAAACTTTATTTTGCTTTAAAAATTGGTCATTTGTACCAAAAATCATTATTATTCTACCAAAAATATAATGTTATTGCAAATACTTTTGATTTCTTTTTCAAAAAAAGGAAATAGCGATACATCTTAAGTCACTCTGCCACACTTATCGTAACCTCGAGCGCAGTCGAGAGGTCTCTATCCGTTTATTAAATAGATAGAGATTTCGCCACTGCGATTGAAATGACATATTATAGCGCGAGCGTCAGTGACAAAAGGCGGGAATAGTTCCCGCCTTTGCATTTTTATGCTTTGTTATTACTTCTTATTCTTGATAGCCCTCTGCTCCTTCATATACTCTTGATATCTGTCAATCTGATCTTCTCTCAAATTGACCATTCTCTTGGCTGTTGCAAACGCTTGTGCGTCATCTACGATAAGTTCTGTTTCCTTCACTCTCATTTTGGTTCCCTCGCTACCTGCGTCTCTTCTTATGTCCTTGAGATACTCGTCTTCCATCTTGAAGAGCGCTACCGTCGTGTCTTTCTTTATCGTAAGTTTGATAAGCGGATTGACTGATGACTGTCCCAAAAGTATAAAGTAAGTCGACTTCTTCTCTTTGCACTTGTCTTTCGTCAATGCGTATGCTCTCAATTCGTCAAAATACTTCTTCTGTTGCTTGGAGAGTCTTGCATACGCCTCGTCAAGTGTCAATCTAGGAGCCCTTTCTTTTAGCGCTTTGGCAGGAGCGGTTACTTTTACTTCTTTCTCCACTACCTTCTCTATAACTTTTTCTACAGGCACTTCGACCCGCACTTCCTTCTCGACGATTTTCTCAACCTCGACAGGAACTTCTACCTTGACTTCTTTCTCTACAACTTTTTCAACCTCAACGGGCACCTCTACGACTTTCTCTACTATCTTCTCTACAGGCACTTCTTTCTCGATTATCTGCGCTTGAGGTTGAGTTGCAGACAACTCCAAAATCTTTTCCATAAGTTTTTCTTGGTTGTGCATCATCTGTTTTATAGTCTCGTCGTTTGCCAGTGTTGCCACAACTTCTTTCTCGACGACTCGCTCTGACGATTGCTCTGCAAGTTTTTTTATCAAATCCCGCATCTCTTCTTCATTCTTTTGAGATTTTGCCATCAACTTTTGCATTGCCTCTTCGTTCTTTTCTGTCTTCTCGAGAAGTTTTTGCACGAGTTCGTCATTAGAAGATGCTTGTTGCGGCAACATCTGTTGCATTCCGGGAAGTAATGCCGTCATTGTCTCCGACACTATTCCTCTTATCTCTTCCGCTCCCAATGCAGGTTGCGCGTTCATATATACACCTTGTGGCATTCCTTGAGCCATTCCGCCGTTTGAGTTTCCACCCATCATACCCATCAACATCATTCGCATATTTTCGTCGCGTTTTCTTTCCTCTGCATCGGCTTTGTTGCGCTCGTACTCTTCTTTTGTATCTTCCAATTCTTCTTGAGCCTTGCTGTTAAGCATCTTCTCTATTATCATAAACACAAAACTCAAGACTGCCAAGCCCATCAATACGCACGCTATCGTTGTCCAAGCCGTCATTGCCCATCCAAATAAGCCTGTCGCTCCTGTATAATAGTTGGCGTACTTCTCTTTCGCTCTCTTGGCTTTCTTTCTCTTGTTGGCATAGCCTATGCCCTTGCTCATAAATATTATTATCAATACTATGCTTATCACGCTGGCTATTACTTGCCACCATTGCTTGAGTATTTCTCCTACCTTGCCAAAGTCTACGCTTCCGCCTCCACCGTTGTTACCGCTACTTGGGTCGTTGCCACTCGGAGTATTGTCGTCGGGATTACTAGGATTCTCTTCGTCATCCTTTGGATAATATGTATTATTCGGGTCGTTGGGGTCTTGCAAGTTTGGTATATCTTCTGCTCTCAACTCAAACTCTTCCCACGCCGTCTCGTACGTGCCGTCTGTAAACGAATAGTTGTTGCGCATATCCTCTTTTATTACTGCCTTGATCTGGTACTTATTTCCCGCGCTCAATTGGCTGTAGTCTACCGGATTACCCTGTGCGTCGGCTATCTCGTACTCTATTCCGTCTATCTGTCCGTACTTCAAATTGAGTACGTACGGCTTTGCGTCTTTGTTCCATTCTTTCTTTATCGTCGCCGCTATTATCTCAAACGTATATTGCGTCGTTCCGCTCAATACTACGCTAGTCTTGTTGGACGTAATTACTACCAAGTAATTGCCTCTCTCTGTAGGCGCGCCTTCCAACTTGTGCGCCTCGTCCGCTATATCTCCGCTGTAGTACGTCAACGTCAAGTCCTTCAGCGTTGCGCCACTGCTTATATTGAGTTTTACGTTTCTCGGCTTGCCATTGTACTCTATCTTATTGCTTGCTAGGCTTACCGTTACCGACGACGCTCCACCGCCTACCGAGAAGAACGGTGAATACAATCCTTCTTCTGTCACTCCGACTGGGAAGGTATAGTTATCTGCGTCTGTAAGTCTTGGGTATGCCTTATACCACTTACGTGTAGTGACCGAATACTCTATCTCTTCCAACTCTTTTGGCGTTGAGCCTGCCAAGATATTGCCGTTACTGTCCGTCTCGTAGTATACGTACTCTACTAAGCCCTCTGCCAATGGGTCGCTAAGTTTGGGTATACCAAAGGTATTTCCGTCATTATCCGTGTAGTCTTCTGTTGTCCACTCTAATACTATCTCTGCCTTGACTACTTCCCATTTCTTCGTCCACTCAAAGTCTCCGCTTCCAGTGAACGTATAGTTGACTCCCTTTCCGCCTTGCGTCGGCTTCTCATAGTTAGCCAAATACTCGTCTGCCAATTCAAACGTAACTGTTGCGGTCGAGTTGTCTCCTACCTTTATTCCGTCGTTGTTGTTATACTTTGCCGTCAAGCCTTCCGGCACGTTCTCCAATACTGCATATAAAGTGTCTCCAGTATACTGCAACTTGCCATCTCCTACCCACTTGACGTTGCTTAAATCAAACTTGGCTTTGCTTATTGTCCAAGTCACGGTGAATATGACTGGAGTATTCTCTCCATTCTTCTTCATTGCAACTTGCGTGGTATACGTTCCTGCGTCTGCTGCAACTGCGTTCTTATATCCTCCTACAAAGCCGTCGACATTATATGTTGTATCTACTGCATAGTCATTGGCTCTTGCCGTTACGCTTATCTCCAAGCCATTGTATTCTATTGGTATGAGATACTCGTCTGTTAAGTCTGACGTAGACTGATTGTATATACCTACTTCATTACCGTCTCTGGTAAACGTCCATCTTAGACTGTTCTCAGTGCCTACAGAGTTGACCGTCAATGTGACCGGCGCATTGCCTAGTGCTATATCATAGTTAGCGTTGGCATTGTTACTGCCCGACGGTACAAACTCCAGTACCCATCCTGTTGCCGCTAAGTCTTGCGTCTCTAAATCTATACTCAGCGGGAACGTGGTATTCTTGTCTATTCGCAGATTGCTATATACCGTCCTCCGTATTGTGCTTAGACTGCTCATCACTGCTACTATATCTAAATTTATTACGTCGTCTAAGCAGACTTTCTGCATACTGTCTATTGTTACTTTGGCGCTATCTCCCTTTGTAACTTCTATATTAGCGCTTCCGTTTGACTTTATATCCAAAATCATTGACGCTTGATTTACCTCAAATTCAAGCCTCTTCTCGTCAGTGTCTCGCGTAGACCACATTACCGTACCGTCTGTCTTAATTATGTTGAGATTAAGCCAATACTTACCTGCATTGGCGACTCTTATCTCTCCATCCGCATACTTAACCGTATCTTTAAACTCGTCTGGTACTGTTATGTCTATCTCATTTATATCCGTCTCATTGACAAATTGTATATAGTACTGCTGCTCAGTGCCATTATACGTAGGCACTCCTGTGTCTAATATTGTAGGCTTACCGAGATACTGTACGTTGTACGTCCTTGACAAGACGTAATTATTGCTTACGGACGTGTCTATCTCTACGGTTGCTACGTAGATATCCGTAGACGTCGGCGGAACAAAGGCATCATAACCTTGCGCCGTATATCTAATCTTAAGTATACTGTTTGCCAAAGCGCTATCCCTTGAACATAAGTTGGTAGGGGTAGCAGTAGGCGGAGTTGAACTTGGATTAAAGTTGACGTTGAGTACCTTTTGGTCAATAGTAAAGTCTATCTCCTGCTCTAGCGTCAATTTTCCACCTGTCCAAACATAATCTTCGTTTTGGATAGTAAGGCGTACTTTATACTCGCCTTGCTCTATTGGCTTGGGAGTAGAAAGCGTTCCGCCGCTTGAAGTAAAATACTCAATCTTTACGTTGGCTTTGTCTGCGGCAAACAATGTCGCGTCATACCAACTGCTTGCGCCGTCTGCATTATAGTAATCTTGTTGTTCGCCGTTATATATGCTTGATAATTGTGTTGCATTTTCCAAAACAGTTGCAGTATATTCTTCTGCTTTTGCTAAATTAAGATGGAATGCAGGGCGAAGCATATAATCTCCTCCTCCTTGATTGATAGCATTTCCATTTGCATTCAGCAAACCTGCCATACTATAAGTATCATTATGTGACGAACGCACCCAAGAATATGATTCATCATTTGAGCGCGTATCATTTGCTGCTTTCCATATTCCGCTTACTCCGTTAACTCCTGTCTCTGCTATACTAGGCAGCCATAATCTATCTGTTGCCCAATTCTTATAGCCTGTCTTTGTCAAATACGAACCTATTCTACCATTTCCTCCTGCATCCAACGCATCATTATTAAAATCATTAGATTGTCCGGCTGAAGACTTCGCACTTTGAGTATGTTGCCAAGACATATTATCTGGCACTTCAATAAACTCCGTTAAACTTTCAGATACGCCTTGCTCCTTAGTCATAGTATATCTAGCCCACTCGTTCTTCGTATCCTGCGTCACACTTTTAAGTGAAGTGTCATTATAATTTACAGCATATCCGCCGCCATTATTTAAAGTCACTGCTCTAACCGAACTAGTACCATACATATTGCTAGGATAATTGCCATTAGAATTAGTTTTATTTTCAGTCCAAGAAACTTCTTCATCGGAATTTGCTAACCATAGGGTAAGTATTGGATCACCGGATGAGTTTTGCGACAAATACGTTGCTATCCACTGTTTTTCCCCTATTGTTACAACCACATCTTTATTGCCATTATACGAACGAAAATCTGCCGAAGTTCTAGTGCCCAACGTACTTAATCCACTTTTATCCGTCACTGTTCCATTGCTTATTTGACCAATTAACTCCCAAAATATGTCTTTGTCAAATACATATCCCTTACCTGTTAAGTCGTTTTCGTATCCATCAAGCAACATTTCACTAAGATTTGTAGACTGCGACGGTATATTTGATGACGTAATTGCATCAGTTGTTTCATTTTTCTCAAATATTATTCCTAATGTAGCAAAAAGCATTGCCAGTATTATTATAAGACTGACGATAATCAAGGAAATTCTCTTTTTATTTGCTAAAATCATTGTTCTTCCTCTCTTAAGTACAAGTATTCGAATTAGATTTCTCCACTTCGGTCGAAATGACAGGTCTAAATCTGACACTCTCTCACTGTGAATTATACTTTTCTATCGCTCATTTCGCAGTAGTTATAGAATTTTCTATACCCAAGGTTCTTCTATACCAAAATTTGTATGTTTTTTATGTATTTTACAAACTTTGTTTTATAGTCGAAATTCCAAAAAAGGTATACTTTTACTGACCCAAATTATTGCAAAATTATTATGCGCGAAGTATAATGTAATTGAAAAAATACGCCATTTCGCGGGCAGTCAGTAAAAGTATACTTTTTTTGGAATTGTGAAAAATCGACATTAAATTAGAATTTTAGTTGAATAAATTTAAAAACACGCAAAGTTACTTGCGTGTTTTTTTAATCGGTTTGAGATTTCTCCATTACGCTACACTTCAGTCGTAAGGAACGTAGTGACGGCATAGCGAGCAAGCAGATGCGTCTTGTGCGAGCGTCAATGACATTACACGAGATATAATCTATCTAGTTTGCTTAGCATTGCTTATCTTCAGACAAATATTCAAAGTTCGCTTTGCAGTGCGCTCTAACTCACCTCTTGTAATGCCGTCTTTTTTGTTCAACGTGGCAAGCAGCGTTCCGTCACTTTTATACTTGCCCGAAGTTCTGCTGTGATTTCCGGGCATAAAGACGTCCACTCCTGCTCTCACACGGTATGCGTGAGTTTTAATATTAGGGAATTCGGGACTTTTACTCTTGCGCAACCACCAATCTGTTATGACAAGCCCATCATATCCCCACTCGTCTCTCAATACGGTAGTCGTCAAATCATAATTATAATGCGACCAAACGCTGTTGATTTTATTGTAACTCGTCATAATATTGAGCGGTTTGCTTTCTTTTACGCATATTTCAAAGCCTTTGAGATAGATTTCTCTCAAGGCTCTTTGAGACACCCTGCTGTCGTTGTAATTTCTGTTGGTCTCCTGATTGTTGCAGGCAAAATGCTTGGGACAAGCGGCTCTTCCTTTTTTCTGCACACCGTCTACAAAAGCGCAAGCCATTTTGCCAGACAATAAAGGATCTTCAGAGAAATACTCAAAATTGCGACCGCAAAGCGGATTGCGGTGTATGTTCATACCTGCGCCCAATAATACGTCCGAGCCATAATAAGCCATTTCCTCCCCGACTTTTTCATACAGTCCTCTTATGAGGTCTACGTCCCAAGTGGACGCAAGCGCAGTTCCGCACGGCATCAATGCCGTATATTTGCCTATTCTTATGCCAGACGGGCCGTCCGTTGTAATTACGGCAGGAATTTTTTTGTCGGCAAGCGATGGTATTATTCCGCCGTATGCTCCTGCGTTGCCAATTACACCTTGCGGCGCGTTCATTCCGCCGGCGCCCCTAGTCAGCGCCTCCAGTTCTTTGTCAGTGAGTTGAGATACAAAAGTGTCCATATCAACCGCGCCTTGTCTGAGATCGTCAAACGTATAGCCTTGATTGCCTTTGTATCCTACAGTCTTTGGCAAGCCTTGCAAAATACGCGCTTTCATATCTACGTTGCCTAATGATATTTTTTCTATCTCAAGAGAAATTCTGCCGTCTTTTTCTATTGCCTTATATCTGTCAAAGGCATTTTGAACGCTGCATATTTCTTGCAAATTCTTGAGAACTTTATCTTTATCAAGATGGATTACTCCTGCCAAAAGATCTGTCTTGACGCTGTTGCCTACAAAAAATTCATACTTTCCGCTTTCAAGAACATAGCAATTTACATTACCTGTAGCGCCTGTGTCGTCATAACTTGCGAAGTCGTATTCGTAACAAATTATTTCCAATATCTCACTTTCATTTGGTTGCAACTCGCCTGTCTTCTTAAAGCCGACGAGTACTCTTGACGGTTTGCCCAACTTGCCTTGCGGACAACTGACGTAAAACTGCGTAACTTCCCTACCCGCAACCTCGCCGATATTCCTGACCTCGACGACACACTTGAATTTGCCATTGTCTGCAATAAAATCTTTAAGAGAGATATCAAAGTTTGTATAGGACAAGCCATAACCGAATGGATAAAGTACTTTGTCTTTGGCAAAAGTCTCAAAGTAGCGGTAACCTACGAATATATCCTCTCGATATTCATTAAATTCTTTGTTGCCAAAACAACTTGACGACGGATAATCCTCAAAGCGCCTTGCAATCGTGTCGGGAAGTTTGCCGCTTGGATTGACGTCTCCGCTCAAGATATCAGCAAGCGAGTGACCGCTCTCCATACCGCCTTGCCAAGCAAATAATATTGCCGACAACTTGTCTCCGTACTCTTCCGTCCAAGCCATATCCATCAAGTTGCCGCAATCCATTATGACAACGACTTTATTAAATGCAGAAGTCACCAAATCAAGCATATTGCGCTCTTCGTCGGTGAGATAGTAACTTCCCTTTTCCAAAATATTCTCTCTGTCCTCGCCTGCCGCTCTGCCAATCACAATTATTGCCGCGTTACTTTTCTTTGCGCTCTCTTCGACGATAATCTTGTCCAAAGGCATTTCGGGATAATTCATAGGCCAATGTCCCCACCAGCCGTCAAACGGCAAGTTTTCTTTACGCGAGCACCACTGCGCATACCTATCCGCTAGCGTATTGTCGAGAGAAAACTTACCTTGTTTCTCCCCCTCCTGCATAGCCTGTAAAAAACTTATCTTATATGGCGGCTTTACGTCTCCGCCGCTGCCGTAACCAACGTAAAAATAATCTATCTGGCACCTGCCGAATATCGCAACTTTATCACTACTCTTAAGCGGCAATACGCCATCATTTTTGAGAAGTACGCAGCCGTCCGCCCCCGCTTGTCTTATCAAATTAGGTAATCCTGGCGTAACGTATCTTTCGCCCTCAGGAACAATGCTCTCCTGACTCAGTGACGTGCCGCTGAACCTGTCAAATAACTTTTGCGCTTTTGAAATAAGTTTGTCTATAAGACTTGCCATACTTTGCCCCTACTATATATTGTATATATATTATATATGAGAAAAACAATATTTTCAACGCCTCTTGACCATTTTGTTCAAACAGTTGACAACACACACGCAAGCGTGTATAATAACTATACTTGCAATGTAAGCAATCAAATTTATATGGGCAATTAACTCAGAGGGAGAGTGTCTTCTTGACGTGGAGAAAGTCATAGGTTCGAATCCTATATTGCCCAC
>JAIDUV010000061.1 GCA_029060025.1 Clostridia bacterium
GGTTCCCAAATCGACATCACGACTTGATAATCGTCAAATCCTTTTATAGTTTTTTCTATCTTTTCCATTTAGGTTATTTCCTTAAAAATTCATTTTTCGCCATCTTAATTTAGTATGGCACGTATATTATATTATATATTTTTAAAATTTTCAAGTATTAAAGTTGAATTTCGTTCCAAAATTTTGAAATTAACACGCTGTTTCACTAAAATTTTACATTTGAACATTGTTCAGTTATAAACAATAATTAAAGATTGAGCGTTTTATACAAAATTTGAATTATAATTTGTAATTACAAACTTATTCGCCAAAGTGGCAATATTTTAAAATTATTGCCTTTTCACATAGTTTTTATTTACACAATCGAATCATACTTACCCTTACCCAAAACCATAATATTTTCTTAATTGATACGTCATTTTGTTTATTGAACATTGTTCAAATTGCATTATTTCACTTATTTCCCGCCATTGGCATATCTATAGACGAGGAATAAATTGGGTTTTGTTTAGATAAAATCTTATTTTCCGCAAACACTAACCTAGATAAAATTTTGGAGGCACAATTATGAATATTGCTCTTACGGGCGGAGGCACAGCAGGACACGTTATGCCAAATATGGCGCTACTTGACGACTTATATAAACAATTTGATAAGGTTATTTACATCGGCAACAAAGATAAGATGGAATACGACATCTGCAAGAAATTCAACGTCCCCTTCTATCACTGCGATTGCATTAAGTTGGATAGAAGCAAGTTTAGCAAAAACCTAACAATACCTATAAAACTACCCAAATACATCAAAGAAGCAAAGAAGATACTCTTAGAGCACAACGTCGACATAGTATTCTCTAAAGGCGGATACGTCGCTATGCCGGTAGTATACGCCGCAAAGTCGCTGTCGATACCCACAGTATGTCACGAGTCGGATTACTCTTTGGGGCTTGCCAACAAACTCAACAGCCGTTTTGCAAAAGGTATCATTACTTGCTTTGACTGCACTTGCAACAATCAAAAGACAAGGGTCTTCGCAAACCCCATTCGCAAAGACTTTTTTGACGCTCATCCGCAAAGCATATTTGACAAGCACGGACTAAACCATTTCACTCCGGTACTTTTGATTATGGGAGGCTCGTTGGGCGCAAAAGCCATCAACGAAGTGATTTACAGCAGCCTTGACGAACTCTGTAGAAAATATCAAGTCATTCATATTTGCGGCAATACAATGGAGCCTATCGAACACAGAAATTATATTCAAATCAAATACACCGACAATATCCAAGACTATATTTCGGCAAGCGACTTGATAGTGTCGCGTTGCGGCGCAGGCGCGTCTACGGAAATTAACGCCCTAAACAAAAAGGCTCTCTATATCCCCCTTGCCAACAAGTCGTCTCGAGGAGATCAAGTCCTCAACGCTCGCTATCTCACACAAAAAGGCTATGCGCTTATGTTGGAAGAAAAACAACTTTCCAAAGAGAGTCTACTCAAAAAACTTGACCAACTCGCAGACTTTGACAAAAAAGTCTACGTATACGACCGCAACAACAACTCAAAGATCGTCGATTACGTCAGCAAGATAGCATATCAATATGCAGTGACAAATTCTCACGGCGCATATTGAAAATACAGTAAAGTCGTGTTATAATAGAGATATAGACGGCGCTTTCTCTGTTATACTCGAATTGTCAAAGCGTCTTGGGGGTATATATGAAAGTTGAAAGAATTCAGCCCATTCCGCTGACTAAAGAAAAGGCAATAGATTACGCTAGACTTGCGATAAGCGAGCAAACAGACCTTAACGCAACCGACGTCAAATATCTTGGCGGCGGTTCTTTTGGTATGGCTTTTGGAGTAAAATTAGACGATCAGAGAGAAATTGTGGTTAAGTTCTTGCGCGCAAAAGATATGTTGAAAAAGGAAGTCTTCGATTTAAAATTACTTGGCGAAAACCGTCCTGTCAAGTTTCCAAAAGTATTGTTCGCGCGGCGAGCCGACGAAGTTATCCCCATAGACTGCTACGCAATGGACATAATCCAAGGAAAAAGCGCATTTATAGCATCACTCACTAAGTTTTTTATAAGCAAACGCAAGAAGCAAGACTTTGCAGACAAAGTCACTTGCGCGCTTCACGAAATACATAAACGCACAAATGAAAAATTCGGTGATACGCTTTGTCCGGATTGCGACACCTGGCTCGATTACTACAAGCCTTTTGCAAAAGCCGTGATGGATAAAGCCGAAGAAATGTATCAAACAAACGAATTATCGGAAAAAATCATTACTACAATGCGAAGCGCTTGGAGCAAATTTGACGAAATATTTTCAGAAGAAGTAAATGAAGCCTGCCTGATACACGGAGACTTGAATTTGGCAAATATTATGGTAGACAACAAATTCCAAATAAGCGGTTTCATAGACCCGCTCAATTCAGCGTACGCCGATCGAGAATACGACTTATTCCAATTCGACAATCTTATGGGAAAAAGATTTGCCTTGCGCAAAACGTATATCAATAAGTACGGCGCAAGCAAAAACTGCGATATTAAATGCGCCTTTTACGGCTTATGGAACGAAGTCTACTGTTACGTCAAGTCGGGTATGCTTGTAAACATTATAATGAATCCGCTTGTCAAAAATATGAAAAAACTACTCGCTAAGTTATAATTTTTTAGATTGCTCTTGCTCTGCCAAGATAGCCTGAAGTTTTTTGAAATCAACCTTGCCAATCTGCGTTAGCGGCAAAGAATCCACGCGCTCAATTACTTTGGGCATATTATATTTGAGCAAATTGTTGCCAATATGTTCTCTCAAAGACGATATAAAGCCGTCATTGCATATTACTCCTTCTTCCATAACTATATATAATTTAAGAAAATTCTTACCATTTTCTTCATAAGGTATGACGCAAGATCTTAGCACTCCGTCAAATGCGTTGACGCAATCTTCGATTTCTTGAGGATAGATATTGATACCGCTGATTTTTATCATTCGCTTAATTCTGTCGACAAAATAGACGTAACCATCTTCGTCCATATAACCTATATCGCCAGTCTTGAGCCATTTTCGCCCTTCTGCGTCATTGAAAAACACTTCTTTGTTTAGATCGGGCGAATTGTAATAACCGCTCATCATTGTATTGCACGTAAGTACAATCATACCGCGCTCATTTGGCTTCAAGAAATTATTAGCATCGTCAATTATTGCAAAATAATTATTTTTAATAGGCTTGCCAAGCGTGGAATTATCCTTATGAATATCCATAGTATTCACGCAGCATATTCCGCCTTCCGTCAATCCGTAACCGGCGCACAACTTGATAGGATTGCCGTTTTGCGCCATCACTTCCTCAAAAGTCTTTTTGAGTTCAAGAGAAATCTTTTCTCCGCCGCAATAACAATTCTTTATCTTCTTAAGTTTCTTGCCCTTAAATTTGCCGCAGGCTAGCATCTTGGAATACATACTTGGCACGCCTGCAATATACGTCACTCTTGCCCTCTTAATAAGCCTACACGCGCCCTTGGGATTGAACTTTGGCATCATTACGGCTTGTCCGCCGCCGCAAAGCACTGTGTGCATACATATCCCCAAACCAAAGTTGTGAAAGAGCGGCAACACCATAAGCATACCGTCCCTATCGTCCACACCGCCTCCAATAAGGTCAATTGCATTGTCTGCTAAGTGATTGAAAGAATCATTAGAAAGCATCACCGTCTTAGATACGCCGGTCGTGCCTCCGCTGTGCATATATATGGCGATATCGTCGCCCTTTATGTCCACGTCATTTGGCTCAAACTTACCCAGCGTATCTTTAAATCTGACAATGCGGTCGTTGTACTTGATATTCTTGACCTTGTTGTATCTATAAAGATTATAAGGTATCTTAAATGCCTTTGGCAAAAAATCGCTCGCGCTGCACAGTATCACAGGCTTATCACTGTCATTCAAAAAATCGTACTTGTAGAAAAACTCATCAAAGAGTATAAAAGCCTTGCTATCCATCTCCCTTGCCATCTTCTCCAGTCCGTCGCCCGGAATTAGCGGATGCACAAGATTTGCGATTGCGCCAATGGAATTTATCGCATAAAAGCCTACGATAGCGTTGGGAATATTGCCTAGACACAGTATCACGTTGTCCCCTTTGCCAATCCCCAGAGATTGAAGATAACCGCCAAAACTTTTGACGGTACTTTTAAATCTTCCTATTCCTATCGACGCTCCAAAAAAATCCCAAACCTTGTTGGTATCAGGCAATCTTTTCGTCTCGTCTTGAAGATAGGCAAACATTGACTTATCGAACTTTGCCATTAAACCTCGCTATGATATTGTCAACCTAACAACATTCTTTTATCCTGCATACTTGCAAGCGCCTCTTCGGCAACTGCAAAATTATTTCCCTTTCTGAAAAACAACTTATCCAATACCTTGTAAATAGTATAAGATATTGCAAATCCCCAAATTACGTCGGATAGGAAATGCGCATCGTCGCAAATACGCGATATTGCCGTCAGCAACACAAATGCAGAACATATTGCATAAAGCGTGTACTTGAGCCACTTTTTCTCACGCCACTTTGGCAATATTCTATACAGAGTACAAAGCAGAAAGATATGCGTAGCCGAACTCGTATGTCCAGATGGGAAAGAAGAATACGCATAATCGGCATTGAGTTCTATCCTTGCAAAATCCGGAGTGTACCAAGGAGTGAAATAAGAATATCCGTCGTGACCGAGCGCGTTTTCTTTGAGCATATCTCTAAATCTCATTCTGTGCCATATCATCTTGACGCCTTGATTTACTACGAGCGCAACGAGAAGATAGCATATCGCGAATATTGCGAACTTAAAGAGAATATATCTCGTCCTCTTGGGAATAAACTTGCCAAGATACAGACCAAGTCCCGCAGCGCAAAGCGCCAAGACGCCCATAATCGCATAAAACTTCATTCCGTCAAGTCCCTTTGCCTGGATCATATCTGCAACTTCGCTCTTAAAGCAAAGAATTACCCAACCGCAAATACTCAATACTGCCATTGCAATCTTAAATACCTTTCGCCACTTATAAGGCACAAGGTCGTCGCTATAGAAAAGCATTACTGCAAATATCGGCAAAATAAAATACGCCGGATACTCCGCGATTATCGAAAACAAAAACGCAAACGCCGTCTTTGCCCAATTGCCGTCTATAGACTTGGAAAGTGCTTTGTTAATGACTAGGTCAAAGTACTCTCCAGTTGAATTTTTTAAACAAAGCAAAATCAACACGCCTAGCAAAGCAATTGCAACTGCGCTGTGAATTGCTATTGATATAATTTTATTTTTTTTATCTTCTCCTATCATAATTATCCTATGCCCCACACAATAACTATTTATATTGTACAATAATAAATCTCGTTTTGCAATATTATTGACCATTTTATTGTTTTTCTTTTGCTACTAATATATTAACGCGCAAAAATCATTATGCCCGTTGTTCTAAATTTATATATCGCACGTATAAATCTATTAAACAAAAAAGGAAGAGACTTTGCTCTTCCTTAATCTTGGTCTATATTGATATTAGAACGCATTGATATGATCGTTTATCTTATATCCTTCTTCGTTTGGATCGTAAGAGAACAACTGAGTTGCAGTAAGTTTTACGTCACTGTCAATACCTGTTCCTGCCAATACCATCTTCATATGGTAAATTTCGCTAACGTTGATTGCTCTGATCATACCGTTTTCCCACAATACGACTTCCAACATCAATTGCTTGAACTTAAGTCCTTCAATAGGCATACCTGCGTTGCTCTCAAGTTGAACGAGCATAACCTTTTGATATTCTTCGGTAGACTTTTCCGGATCAAACATAAATGAAAACTTATAAGATTTCTCTGTCTCGTCGTACTTAGGACCGCGACTGTCGGTAATAAACTCTTCTTGCAAATCATACATCCAAAGAATTGTAGGGTTGTTGCTGTTTGCCGTTACCAACGCATCCAAAGTATCATAACTCTTTACACTGCCCCATTTATCAACATCCCATATTCCAAGACGTCCGCCTCTCTTGCCAGGCTTTGTATAACTTACCTTTCCGTCAGCAGCATCACCGTTTTTCTTAGAAGCCACTGCTTTTCTTGTCCATTCATTTGGTCTGATTATAAACTTCTCATAGAGTTTTGCAAAAGCAGAGTGAGACTTGTTGTCTGCAAAATAGGTTGCTCCGTTTTCGTTATTACCATCAGCGTCGCCAACTCCGTCCCTTATCTTTGTGGATTGAACGACTTGCTCAACCTGAATAAAGCCTGCAAGAGTCATAAATACGCCGCCGTTGTATTCGATAGTCGCGTATTTTGCATTGTAGAAATTCTCCATACCGACTTGCAACATATCAAATGCCGACATATTAGAATTGATAGACTTGATGCCACCCTCTACCATATCGGAAGAAAGTTTGCCGCCATTTGCGCCTATATGCGCCGTTGGAATAGCAAAATTTTCATCAAGTTCGTCCATTTTTGGCTTACAACCTGCGAAAATCATAAGTGACATTGACAGAATCATTATGATTACCACGGTCGAAATCAAAATCTTTTTCTTCATAATTTTTTCTAATCTCCTAAATTAAAAATTTTACTACGTATATAATAAACCCTTTAAGTTTTTATTGCAAGTAAAATTTACACAATTTTTATTTTGACGCTATTTTTTAGCATTTTTTGTCATAAATATATCTTATTGTTAAGTTTAATTTTGCTTTAAATTACTAAATAAAGCATTACACTGTTACTGTAAATATTATATTTAAATAATAAGAAAAATATTACAATACATTTCACCCCTATCAATAAAGCCAACAAAACCCATTCGATTGTTGACAAATCTACAAATTAAATATATAATCTATACAATAAAACCTTGAATGCATAACAATGCAAAGGAGCAAAATATGAAAATAATGATTACAGCAGAGGCTACGAGCGACTACCCCGATAGCCTTCTCACCGAAAACATAACCATTTTTCCTATGGGCTATACCCTCAACGGAATTGCCTATGACGGAATTACGACCAAGTTATCGCCAAAAGAGTTTTACGACGCTTGCCGCAAAGCAAAGTCAAAAGAGGATTTGCCTCAAACTTCTATGATCACGGCGTATCAAGCAAAAGAACTCTTCAAACCGATACTTGAGAAGGGCTACGACATAGTCCACGTCGGATTCACCAAAGCGCTTAGCGGTACGTACGACCAAATGTGTATGGCGGCAAAAGAACTCAAAGAGGAATATCCCGACAGAAAAATTACTATCGTAGAATCTCGCTCTGCCGCATTTGTACAAGGCTTGATAGTATGGTACGTAGATCAAAAACTTCAAAGCGGAGCAAGTTATGAAGAACTCGTTGAGTATGCAGAGTATCTTTCTTTGCACGCCGCAGGTTACTTCACTATTGACGATATGAAGCACCTATATCGCACCGGAAGAGCAAGCAAGACCCAAGCCTTTCTCGGAGACGCTTTGCAAATCAAACCAATACTCTACGTCAACAAATTCGGCAAATTGGTGGCAATAAGCAAACAGATTTCTCATAAGAAAGCAATGAAAACTATGCTTGAATATTTCGACAAGCGAATGATGCCTGTTGAGGAACAAAAACTTATTGCCGTAATGCACGCCGACGCTTACGACGAAGCAGTTATGCTTGAAAAGGCTATTAAGGACAAATATGGATTTAGCAACACCGCAATCGTTGACGTCGGTCCGGTAATCGGTACTCACGTCGGCGCAGGTATGCTTGCATTTATTTTCCTTGCAAACGAAAAAGCAGAGCCAAACGACAACGAACTTAAAGAGGAAGAATAATCTTTCGTGGCATTGCTCACAGCAAGCCTCTTAGTTTGTCTGACAGTTAAATTAAAAGCAAGTATGTTTGACATACTTGCTTTTTTTAGTTAAATAAACGATATTATTCTTTTTATTTGATCTCGGTTACCCAACCAAACTCGTCTTCATATCTCTCTGACTGAATTCCAGTAATTCTGTCGTACAAGAAAGACGTAATCTCGCCCATTTTTCCGCCGTTGATTATCATATCTTTACCCTTATAGGAAATGGTACCTACAGGAGAAATTACAGCGGCAGTGCCCGATCCAAAACTTTCTTTGAGCATACCCTTGTCATACGCTTCAACGATTTCGTCCATTGATATTCTTCTCTCGCTTATCTTGTAGCCATACTTCTTGAGCACTTGAATACAAGATCTTCTTGTGATACCGTCGAGAATACTACCGACTAGCGCAGGCGTAATTACTTCGTCGCCTATAACGAAAAACATATTCATAGAGCCAACTTCTTCGACGTACTTATGCTCAGACGAATCCAACCAAAGCGCTTGATCAAAGCCCTTTGAATTTGCAATCTCTCCACCCATAAGCGAAGCCGCATAGTTGCCCATACACTTTGCTTCTCCTGTTCCGCCAATGGACGCTCTAACAAGATTTTCTTCTACAAGTATCTTTGTGGGTTGAAGTCCGTGAGCATAATACGAACCTACCGGCGAAAGAATAATAAAGAATTTATATTTTTTGCTTGCGTGTACGCCCAAAACTTCCTCATTGGCAATGAGCGTAGGTCTAATATACAGCGCCGTACCGGGCTCGGTCGGAATCCAATCTTTTTCCAACTTGATAAGTTCAAAGAGCGCGTCTTTGACAACTTTTGCGTCAAAGTTTGGCATACACAGACGCGTAGCAGACTTGTTCATACGCGTAAAGTTGTCATCTATTCTGAAGACAGTAATCTTGCCTTCTTTGGTCTTGTAAGCCTTTGCTCCCTCAAATATACCTTGCGCATAGTGCAAAATATTGGTTGCGGGCGCAATGGCAAAAGGCGCATAAGGAACTATTTCCGGCTCTTTCCAAGCGCCGTTTTCATAGTCCATTACAAGCATATGATCGGTAAAATATTTGCCGAAACCAAGTTTTGATGAATCGGGTTTTTGCTTAGGTTGTGTTGTCAACGTAATTTTCATATTTTCACCTCGTATTCCCTTATGGGAATTTGATTATTGTTTTTTAATTAGATTTATTTCCTTGTTGCGATTATATCAACGTATTGAAACCAACGTAGTCTGATTTGACGGCTTCTATCTTTGCCTTATCTAGCGTGATATCCACAATCTTTGCCAATACGTCTTTTGCGACTTGCTCTGGTATTGCCACCGTCAAAGTCACGTCGTTGCCGTATTCCACGCTCTCGACTTGTCCGCCTTTGCTAGCGCAAGCCTCTTCGACCTTTTTATAGATAGCGTAAGACACCGTTATTTTCATTACGTCGGCCCATACCATCTTGACAATCTTGGCTTTGTCCAGCGCCTCGCTCACACTTGAGGAATACGCTCCGACGAGCCCATTAGCACCAAGTTTAATTCCGCCGAAGTATCTCGTCACGACTGCCAGCATCATATACGCGCAACGTTTTTTCAGAACTTCCAGCATTGGCACTCCTGCCGTGCCTTGCGGCTCTCCGTCGTCGGAGAAACGCTGCTCTGTAGCGCTTTGGTTGGATATAAACGCGTAGCAATTATGCGTCGCATCACTATACTTTTTTGATATACTCTTCACCTTTATTATTGCGTCTTCATAATCTTTTATCGGCAAAAGCGTAGTAATAAATCTCGATTTGCTGATTACGATTGTGTTCTCAAACGGCTCCGCCAAGGTGAAGTAAGGCTTTTGCATTACTCAACCGTCACTTTGACGTGCATCTTTTTGCCTTTGTGCAAGACAAATCCGTTTGCCTTTTGGGCGTCGGTCAAAACAAAATTGATGTCGCTCACTTTCTCTTCGTCTATCTTTACGCCGCCGCCGGCAATGAGATTTCTTGCCTCGCTCTTTGACTTGCAAGCGCCTATGGCAACCATAATATCAAGTATGTTGACGCAATCTTTGGATATGCTTTTTGACGGCATATTTTCTCCGTCTCCGCCAAAAGCCGCCAACGCCTGCTTCTGCGCAAGTTGCGCCTGCTCCTCGCCGTGAACTATCTTTGTCAACTCAAAAGCAAGTCTTGCTTTTGCGACGTTCATTCTCTCGTCTTGATATTTGCAAAGTTGCGCAATTTCGTCGATTGGCATATACGTCAAAAGTTTCATACACTTTTCCACGTCGGCGTCTGCTGTATTTCTCCAATATTGATAGAACTCATACGGAGAGGTCTTGTTGGGATCAAGCCATACCGCGCCTTTTTGCGTCTTGCCCATCTTCTTACCCTCGCTGGTAGTAAGAAGCGTAAAAGTCATTGCGTAAGCGTCGCTGCTCTTCTTTCTTCTGATAAGGTCTGCGCCAGCAAGAATATTAGACCACTGGTCGTCGCCGCCGCACTCCAACTTACAACCGTAATGCTCAAAAAGATACAAAAAGTCGTAAGCCTGCATAAGCATATAGTTGAACTCAAGAAAAGACAAACCCTTTTCCATTCTCGACTTAAAGCACTCGGCAGTGAGCATTTGATTTACCGAAAAATGCGCGCCTATGTCTCTTATAAACTTGATATAGTTGAGATCGTCAAGCCAATCGGCATTGTTGACCATAATAGCGGCATTCTCTCCCTCAAAAGAAAAGAACTTTGACATCTGCTCTTTAAATCTATCGCAGTTGTGCTTTATCGTCTCATCCGTCATCATTTGACGCATATCTGTTCTGCCCGACGGATCGCCTATCTTTCCCGTACCGCCTCCGATAAGTACGATTGGCTTATGTCCCGCCTTTTGCATATAACTCATTACCATAAGTTGCATAAAGTGTCCCACGTGAAGGCTATCCGCAGTCGGGTCAAAACCGATATAGAACGGCACGCTCTCGCTACCCAAAAGTTTGTACAACTCTTCTTCTCTGACCGTCTGTTTGATAAAGCCTCTTTCTCGGAGGACGTCCATTATGTTTCCTTTGATTTCCATTTTGATTTCCTTAAAACTATATTATTTTAAAACATTATAACACCACTTTTTCGCAATGTAAACAAAAAAATCTTTTTTCTTTAAAAAGCGTCACCTTGAACGATTATTCAAGCGGTAATTTGTAACTCCCGCTTTAAACTTGTCACCCTGAGCGGAGCGTCAGCGTAGTCGAATGGGTCTCTAATAGATAAATGGAACGCTTTTGCGTTCCATTTATCTTTATTTCTTACTTCTCATAGCCCTCTGCTCTTTGAGCAAATCTTGATAGCGCTCTATCTGGTCGTCTCTCAAGTCCACCATCTTCTTTGCCGTCTCAAAGGCTTGTTTGTCACTTACTACCACTTCTGTCTCTTTGACTTTTACCTTTGTGCCGTCTCCTGTCGCGTCTCTTCTGATGTCTTTCATATACTCGTCTTCCATCTTGAGTAACGCTACTGTCGTATCTTTCTTTATCGTAAGTTTGATAAGCGGATTGGTACTTGTCAATCCGTATACCACGAAGTAAGTCGACTTCTTCTCTTTGCACTTATACTTTGTGAGAGCGTAATCTCTCAAGCCGTCAAAGTATTTCTTTTGCTCTTTGCTGAGCAATGCGTACGCTTCGTCAAGTGTAAGTCTTGGAGCCTTTTCTACTTTAGGCTTTGCAGGAGCGGTAACTTTAACTTGCTTCTCCACTACCTTCTCAACCACTTTTTCTACAGGTACTTCGACTATCTTCTCGACTGGCACTTCGACTTTTACTTCTTTCTC
>JAIDUV010000062.1 GCA_029060025.1 Clostridia bacterium
AAGAAGTTTGAAGATTACTTTGATATAGATACGAATTTAATAGAGATAGCCAGCGGCGGAGTGGGAACAGATGCAGGTAACTATACTGCAATATTGAGTCTAAAGGATACAGTCAATTGCGAGTGGAGCAAGACAAGCGGCGCGACAGGCAATACGGTACAAGTCAAGTGGACAATAGAGAAGGCGCACTTGACTGCTGTATGGAACAGTGACGAACACGTGAGAGACGGCAAGGAGTTTACGCCGACTGTAGAAGACTTTGTAGGAATAGCGGGAGTAGACCGCAACAGAGTGGACTTTGACAATGACTTGACGTATGAGGGAGATATAGGCAAGAGCGAAGTGGGAGCGTATAGCATAAAGGCAATACTCAACTCAACAGCGGCTTGGGCGAAGAACTATATCTTGGACGGCAACGTAGAATGGGCGTACGTAATAATACCGCAAGAGGGAATGGAAGTCATTACGATAGAATGGCAAGATACCGAGTTGGTATTCAACGGCAAGGTACAGATGCCGACGTACGTGGTAAGAGATAAGGACGGCAACGACATAACGGAGCAAGTCAAGGGAATGTTGACGTTTGGAGGAGACTACGACAAGTCCAAGTGGGCAGACGATTACCAATTGACGGTCAACCAACCGAGCGGAACTTACTTCATAAAGAGCGGCTTAGTATGCAATTATAGCATAATCATAGACGCCAACGGCAATGGCTACAACCCAAATCCCGACGAAAACGGCGACAAGGACGGAAGCGGACTTGACTTTGACAGCATATTGCAAGCGGTCAAAGAGTATTGGCAAGCAATAGTAAGCGGAGTATGTATAATACTGATAATAGCATTCTTGGCAAAGGCGGCAAGTTACGAAGGCAGACGCAAGAGAGCCAACAAGACGGTAGACGAGAGATACAAGAGTTACTATGCGGGAGCAATAGGCTTGTTTGGTTGGGCGTCAACAAGTTGGACAGTGATAGCGTGCGTATTCATAGCATTGACAGTTGCAAGTTTTGTGATAATGCTGATAGCCAAGAGCAGATGTAGAAAAGCCGAAGATAACTTAGCGTACGCAAAGGAAGAGTTTGAGCATAATAAGGCAGAAGCCGAAGCGCGCCAACGCGACGAGAATATGCGAATGATGCTTATGAGTATGATGGGCGGCAACAACGGCAATATGGGACAAGGAATGTCACAGGGCGGATATGCAGGCGGCTACGGAATAGGCGCAGAGGAAATACGCGGAATAATATCCGACACCGTGACAGCGCTCTTGCCCGGCGTTCAACAACTTTTGCCGCAACAAGCATCTACAAATGACGAAGTAATCAAGAGTCTTGTAGAAGAACAAAAGGCAATGCGTGAAGTAATGCAAAAACTTGCAGAGCAACCAGCCGAGAGAATCGTCGAGAAAGAAGTCGGCGTCGCAAGCGCAGTCAATGAAGACGTGATAAAGCAGTTGATAGACAAAAATGACGAGCGTTTTGAACAGATGATGAAGACACAAGAAGCGCTTATTGCAAAGTTGCTAGAAAAAGACAACTCTCCGCAAGTCGTGGAAAAGGTAATCGAGAAAGAAGTTCCTGTCGAAAAGATAGTGGAAAAAGTTGTCGAAGTGCCGGTCGAAGTCGAAAAAGTTGTTGAGAAAGAAGTAAAAGTCGAAGTGCCTGTAGAAAAGGTTGTTGAGAAGGTCGTGGAGAAGCAAGTTAAAGTAACCGCTCCTGCAAAGCCAAAAGTAGAAAAGGCTCCAAGACTTACACTAGACGAAGCGTACGCATTGCTCAGCAAAGAGCAAAAGAAATACTTCGACGGTTTGAGAGACTATGCACTCACTAAGTATAAGTGTAAAGAGAAGAAGTCGACGTACTTCGTAGTATACGGACTTACAAGTACCAATCCGCTTATCAAACTTACTATAAAGAAAGACACAACAGTAGCGTTACTGAAGATGGAAGACGAGTATATGAAAGATATCAGAAGAGACGCGACAGGAGACGGCACAAAGGTAAAAGTCAAAGAGACAGAAGTAATAGTAAGCGACAAGCAAGCCTTTGAGACGGCAAAGAAGATGGTGGACTTGAGAGACGACCAAATAGAGCGTTATCAAGATTTGCTTAGAGAGCAGAGAAGTATGCGCAATAAGAAATAGCGCATAACGCAGTTATATTAAAAGGTGTGTATGAATTAGTACACACCTTTTTTGTTGCGAATGAGATTTCTCTACTACGTTTGGAATTATATCGCATTTCAAAAAAATCTGAAAAATTTTTTTGAAATAATTGACATATCAAAAATCATAGGCATATAATCAAAATATAAAACGGAGATTGAGAGAAGTAATTGAACTCAACTACGCACAGTGAATTGGGGATAGTGAAAACCCAACCGTAGTCTTCAATGAATAACACTCAGGAGTGCAAACCAAAATCGCAAGAGAGTAGGGGAGACGGGGCGGCCCGTTACAGCCGTAACTTTTGTCAGAAAGTGAAAAGTGATTGATATACCCATATCAATAAGTTAGGTGGCACCGCGGATTGCAGCATTCGTCCTAAAATAAGGAGTAATGCTGTATTTTTTATTTGGAGGTGCACTATGTGTTCAATTATGGGTTATGACGGCAAAGACATTGCAGAAGAAGAGTTCAAAAAGGCTCTTGACGCAACAATTTCAAGAGGTCCTGACGATACGAGAATCGTCGAGACCAAATCAAGTATTTTAGGTTTTCACAGACTTGCTATTATGGGTTTGACTGTGGAGGGAATGCAACCTTTTTCATTGGATGGTGACTATTGCGTTTGCAACGGCGAGATTTATTGCTTTAGACCAATCAAGGAGAAATTGAAATCAAAGTATACTTTTAAGTCGGATAGCGATTGTGAAATAATATTGCCGCTATACCGCGAGATGGGGCTTGAAATGTTTAAGAGCCTTGACAGCGAATTTGCACTTGTCATATACGATAGCCAAAAAGACCGTCTAATTGCAGGCAGAGACCCGATAGGTATTCGCCCATTGTTTTACGGATATAGCAAATCGGGCAAGATTGCGTTTGCAAGCGAGGCAAAAAACCTTATGCCTTTGTGCGACAGAGTTATGCCTTTTCCGCCGGGACATTATTACGCAGACGGCGAGTTTGTGAGATACGCAGACCCTACTGCCGTTGAGGAGTATGTTAAAGACGATCTGGATACGGTATGCAAAAACATTCACGACAAACTCGTCGCGGGCATAGAAAAACGCCTAGATTCCGACGCTCCGCTTGGCTTTTTGCTTTCCGGCGGTTTGGATAGTTCGCTCGTTTGTTCTGTATCGCAAAAGTTGCTTGGCAAGCCGATACGCACATTTGCTATAGGTATGAGCGAAGACGCAATCGATCTAAAATACGCAAAGGAAGTCGCAGACTATATAGGCAGTGAGCACAGCGAAATAATTATCACAAAAGACGACGTGCTTGGCGCGATAGACAAAGTGATTCAAGTGCTTGAGACCTTTGACATTACCACAGTCAGAGCAAGTATAGGTATGTATCTGATATGTAAGGCAATTCACGAGCGTACAGATGTGAGAGTGCTTATGACAGGAGAGATAAGCGACGAACTCTTTGGATATAAATATACAGACTTTGCTCCGTCTGCCGAAGAGTTTCAAAGAGAAGCGGCAAAGCGAATTAGTCAACTTTATATGTATGATGTGTTGCGCGCCGACAGATGTATATCGTCAAACTCTTTGGAAGCGCGAGTGCCCTTTGGCGATCTCGATTTCGTCAAATACGTTATGGCTATTGACCCCGCTAAAAAACTCAACACTTATGGCAAAGGTAAGTATCTTTTGAGACGCGCATTTGAGGGGGATTATCTGCCGCAAAGTATTCTATACAGAGAAAAGGCTGCATTCTCTGACGCTGTAGGTCACTCTATGGTAGATTATATAAAAGAGTATTCTAGCACTCTTTACACGGACGAGGAATTTGAGCAAAAGCGCCTAAAGTATGCGTATCACGCAATGCCGTTTACAAAAGAGAGCCTAATGTATAGAGAAATTTTTGAAAAGTATTATCCTGGGCAGGCAGAAATGATAGTCGACTTTTGGATGCCCAACAAGTCGTGGAAAGGTTGCGACGTCGACGACCCATCTGCGCGGGTATTGTCCAACTACGGAGAGTCGGGCAAGTAAATGCAAATTAAGGCATCATTAGATGCCTTAATTTGCATTTAGTAGGTATATATAATTGATTATGCTATCTTTTTTTTGAGAAATTCTCGCTTGCTTTGAAGTTATATATCGGCGTGATTCTTTTCTCGATATTGACTGTCGGTGTAATATTGTCTGCAATATCCTCAAGTCTTTTGTATGCCATAGGACTTTCGTCTAATGTGCTGCGGTTGACGGAAGTAGAGTATATGCCTATCATTTCTCGCTCAAATTCTTCCATAGTCAAGGTCTTAAATGCTTGAGACCGGCTCATAAGTCTGCCTGCGCCGTGAGGAGCGCTGCAATTCCAATCTTTGTTGCCTTTGCCGGTGCAGATGAGCGAGCCGTCGCGCATATTGATTGGAATAAGCAATCTTTCGCCTTTTTTTGCAGAGACTGCGCCTTTTCTCAAAATCATTTCGTCCGTATCAATATAGTTGTGGATAGTGGTAAAACTATCTTTGGCACTGAGATTGAGTCCTTTCATTATCACGTCGACCATAGCCTTTCTATTGAGTGTGGCAAAGCCTTGAATAATCTTCATATCGTGTATATAATCGTCGAATAATTGTCCGCTAACATACGCCATACTCATAGGAATATCGCATTGCTTTGCCTTTAGATTTTCTATAGCGGCTTGAATTTTGTTGTTTTTCCCTTGTGATTTAAGTTTGGCAATGACTGCTTTAATTTGGTTTTCGGAATTGCCGCAAAGCGTGCGGTAGGCTTCTTTTTGGTAATACTCCGCGACTTCAAGCCCGATATGTCTACTTCCTGAATGTACTACCAGATACTTATTTCCGTCTTCATCTATATCTACTTCGATAAAGTGGTTTCCGCCGCCAAGCGTTGCAATACTCTTGCGGGCAAGAGTGGCGTTGATATGCGCAAAACAACGCAAGTTCTCTATGTCAGTTTGTTCGGCAAAGTTGTGTGGAGTCTTTCTTCTAGTCATTCCCGACGGAATGTTGGCTCTAATAAATTTGTCTAGGTTTTGCAAATCCAGTTCTTTTTGCTCAAGTTGAACAAGTTCCATTCCGCAACCTATGTCTACGCCCACCATATTTGGTACGACGTGTTTTTTGATAGTCATTGTTGTGCCTATCGTGCAGCCTGCTCCGGCGTGGACGTCAGGCATTACGCGTATTTTTGATTCTTTAAAAACAGGGAAGTCGCACAATGCTTGTATTTGTTCTATTGCGCCTGCTTCTATCACTTCGGTAAATATCTTTGCCGTATTAAATTGTCCTTGAATTATCATATTATAATATTCTCCTTGTAAAATTGTACGGATAAAACCCTAAACTTCTCCGTACGGACTTGCGACATTTGGTAAACCAAACAAATTTGCAAATCCAAGTTTTCGCGCAGATTATGCCTGTTTCCAGTGCTTTTTAGCCTGTCTTATATAACAATAATCATTAACTTATAAGAACACAACGCAAAAACATTTACACTAACTGTAAATTCTTACAAAAACTCTTGGGTCGGAACAATGCCGACAAAATTGCCAAAAATCTTTGCGCGGGAATATACGTATATTTATACGTCTATGTAATTAGTGAGATTTGCTCTGTCAATGGCAATTTGCAATTTGCCTATTTTGGCGTGCAATTTTTCCATATCTTTAGCAACTTGCTCGGGATCATACATACATTCGGTGTACTCGATTATGCCGTTGGGGGTAATGCGTCTTGACAGTTTGACGTTTTCGCTCATTTCGTCAAGTTGGGCGTATTCTGCGTTCAATTGCGCAAGATATACTAGCGCTTCTCCAATGGTGATGCCGAAATCATCCACGACAGTATTGCAGTTGCACACTGCAAGCGCGTGCTTGATTTTGCGGACACGTTCGTCGATTTCGCATATTTCTTTGCGAGTTTGACTATAGTCGTATGTCGGCAAGACTTTCTCTTCGCCTTCTTTGTATGATATTTTGCTGTGATAATCTTCATTATAGATTAGTTTTCTCTTTTTGCTTTCCAGTTCTTTTATTGCTTTCATTGCTTCGCTGTTACACATTTTCATATTGGTTCCTCCTAAAATTCGGTTTCGTTGTTTACGCTCTTATTGTAACACGGAAAAATTTGGAAGTAAATACGCGATTTTAATTTTATTTTCGCCCCCTAAATTTCTATTAAAGAGCGCATATTTTGTTGCAAAATTTAATAAAATGGCTTATTATGTAAATAGATTATAAAGTTATTCGCCCCCTTTTTGTGGTATAAAGTAATAGCCGAGGAGAATTTGTTTTGGAAAAAATTAAGATTTACGTGACGGATCGTATAGCAAATATATTGGAAAAGGACGCCGAAGGATTTGAATTTTTCAAAAAAGACGGTCGCAGTATCAACAAAAACGCTCTTTTGACCAAACTCATAGTCAATTATTACAACAGTTTTTTTGAGCAGCAGACAGACCTCTTGACTTTTTTCAAGAGCAAGATAGAATCAACGGCGGCGTTAAAAGAAAAGGACTTGAATGAGTTGTGCTTTGATTTGTGCGAAAAGTTGAATGAAAAGAGCGCCGCGCCTAACGGAGAAAAGTTTGACAAAATGATTTCTTTAAAACCCACTAAAGAATCGCAGCCTGTCATTGAATATATTGAAAGGTACTGCCTTATGGGGAGGACGCTCTCGGAGTATTTTAGAAGTATGCTCGCATCTTACGCAGCGCTTCCGCAAGACAAACGCGAACTTATTATTTTTAAAAAGCAATATGAGGCTATATCTAAGGCAATCAAGGAGAAAAAGAGGGTATTTATTACTACGCAATGGGGTTTTGACAAGAAGATAGATTGCGCTCCGTATGAAATCGCACATTCAAAAGAGGAGTTACACTGTTATATTCTCGTTGCGACAAACGGCTGTTCTACGTTGAGACTGTCAAGAATAGTAAGCGTAACTCAACTTGCTATGGATGCTGAGTTTACGCCAAATCAAGTTCAACTTTTTGAAAAGATGAAGACTTACGGTCCGCAATTTATTTATAAGCCAAGTGATAAAGAAGTTTTGGTGGAACTTACCGCCAAAGGTATAGATAAGTTTAAAAAAATTTACGTGCATAGACCAATACCTGTCAAAGTTGACAACAATCATTATTACTTTAACTGTGCGAATACGCAAGTGGTGCAGTATTTCGTGAGATTTGGCGCAGATGCAAAAATAATTTATCCTCAGAGCGTGCGGGACGAAATCTATAATTTCCATCGTAGGGCTTTAGAACGATATGCTAAGAAAAAAAATCAAGAAAGCAAGTCTAAAGTCGACAATAAATAATTTAAATTCCCATAGGACTTTTTCATTCAGCGGCGTATAATTCAATTGTACGGAAGAAAAGCGAGGAGATTATGGCAGAAAATTTTTCCGAATGGCTGGAAAAACTCAAATCTAAAGTCGATATAGCGGAGATAATCTCTCCGTACGTTTCCTTGCAAGCCAAAGGCAGTAAGAAATGGGCGTGTTGTCCTTTCCATCACGAAAAAACGCCGTCTTTTTGTTTGTATGAGCAGTCGCAGACGTACCATTGTTTCGGTTGCGGAGTTGGCGGTGATGCGATATCTTTCGTGCAGGAGATAGAGCATACCGATTTTATGGGCGCGGTTAAGATTATTGCAGATAAATACCGCGTGCCTATTCCTGATTTTTCCCGCAACGACAAAGGCGCGGAGATCAAAAAGCATAAGGACAAGTTGTTTGAGATGATGAGAGATACTGCAAATTATTTCCATCAAAATCTCAAGTCTGACGCAGGGCGCGCGGCGAGGGAGTATCTTGCAAAGAGAGGTATCTCTATGCAGACGGCTACTATCTTTGGTATGGGGTATTCGCTTGGAAGAAACCAACTTGTCGCATATCTTGCTTCAAAGGGATATTCAAAAGAGAATATGCAAGAGGCGGGACTGGTGGATATGACGCAAAGCGGCGGCGTAGTCGATACTATGGCTGGCAGACTTATCGTACCGATTATCAACAATATCAAGCAAGTCGTGGCTTTTGGCGGAAGAGTGCTTGACGACAGTAAGCCAAAGTATAAAAATACCCGAGACACGGTGCTTTTCAATAAATCGCGAGAGATATTCGGTCAACATTCTATCAAGCGTCTCAAGTTGGAGACGGCAGTCAAAGAACTCGTCGTTGTCGAAGGATATATGGACGTGATTTCGCTTTTTCAAAGCGGAGTTAAAAATGCCGTCGCGTCAATGGGCACTTCGCTTACGCAAGACCAAGCAAAACTTATCAAGAGATACGTTGACAAAGTCGTGATATGCTACGACGGCGACAGCGCGGGGCAAAATGCAACTATGAGAGGACTTGATATACTCTATAATCACGGACTGGACGTGAGAGTAGTCAGTCTTCCGGACAACCTTGACCCTGACGAATACGTTCGCAAATACGGCAAAGACAGTTACCTCAAAATGCTTATCGAGGCAAAACCGCTCTTTGAGCACAAACTATCTACGCTTGCCAAGTCTTACGATTTGAAGTCTCCGCAGGAGAAAGGCAAGTATGCCGTCGAGGCAATGAAGATAATAAAGCCGCTCGGAGATCCCGCTATGATAGAGGCGTATATAGGTTACGTCGCAAAACTTACGGGGCTGCCGAGTGAAACGTTGAGAAGACAGTTGGACGTGAGCGAAGCGGTGGTGACGGTGATAAAGCAGGAGACGTCCAAGATAAGTATGTCGGCATTCGACAGGGCAGTGCGCTATGTATTGTTCGGTTTGTTTGGCGGAGTAGAAGGCGTAAAGTGCGACAAGGATTTGTCTCAATATCTCACTGATAAAAATCAAAGAACTTTATACGATTTATACCGTTCAAAATGCGCAACTCAAGAGAATACTCTCGAAGAATTGACGTCGCAGGAAGAAGATAACTCGGAGGTAAAAGCAATACTCGACGAGGGAAGCAAAATAGGCGACGAAACGGCTTTGAAGTATTTTGACGATTGCGTGGCAAGGATAATAAAAGAGGGCGAGAAGAAGAGAAAGAGAGAGTTGACAAAGGCAATTGACAGCGAAAAAGACGAAGAGGCAAAACTCATAATGATGAGTCAACTCGCCCAAAGTAACAACAAAAAATAGCAAAAGATACTACGGAGGTGGTGATAATGGAAGAAAAGATCACAACAGAACTTGACGAAAAGAAACTTCAAAGGGAAGAGAAAATCAAGAGCGAAGCAAAGAAATTAGCCGTTGCCTACAAGGGCAAGACTATGAAGATGACGGAATTTGAAAAGTTTTCCGATAAGCACGCGCTTCAGCCTGACGAAACTTCTCTGGTATTTGAAATTCTCAAGCAAGAAGGCGTGGAAATTCAAGAGGACAGTGAAGAAGTCGTCAAGGATATCGTGTTTGACAATATAGAGGCGGCTACGGACGATTCCGTCAAGATGTACCTCAAAGATATAGGACAAGTCCCTTTGCTTAGACCCGATGAAGAAATTGAACTTGCAAGGCGTATGAGCGAAGGTGACGTCGACGCAAAGAACAGATTGAGCGAAGCCAACTTGAGACTTGTCGTATCTATTGCCAAGAGATACGTCGGCAGAGGTATGCAATTCCTCGACCTTATTCAAGAGGGAAATCTCGGACTTATGAAAGCCGTAGAGAAGTTTGACTATACCAAGGGATTTAAATTTTCCACTTACGCAACTTGGTGGATAAAGCAGTCAATCACTAGAGCAATTGCCGACCAGGCAAGAACTATAAGAATACCTGTGCATATGGTAGAGACTATCAATAAGACAGGCAGAGTATCGCGTCAACTTTTGCAGACGCTTGGCAGAGAACCCACTACTGCGGAAATTGCAGAGAAAATGGGTTTGACTGAAGAAAAGGTGATTGAAATTCAAAAGATTGCTCAGGACCCTGTTTCGCTTGAAAAGCCTATCGGCGAAGAAGAAGACAGCCATCTTGGCGATTTTATAGAGGACAATACCTCAGCGTCACCTGCGGAAAAGGCAGAGACGAGAATGCTCAAAGAACATTTGCTTGAAGTATTGAGTACGCTTACGCCGAGAGAAAACGAAGTAATACGCAAGAGATACGGACTTGACGATTCTCGCCCCAAGACGCTTGAAGAAGTGGGCAGAGAGTTCAACGTAACGAGAGAGCGTATACGTCAAATCGAAGCAAAGGCTTTGAGAAAGTTGCGTCATCCAAATCGCACCAAGAAACTCAAAGATTATATCGGCAAAGTATAATGAATCTCGGACTTGGCAAAAGATTGACGGCAGTCGTAAAGGAAATCGAGGGCAAGAGACTTGCCGACGTCGGTTGCGATCACGGCAAAGTATCTATTGCCGCTCTTTTGGAGGGCAAAGTAGAGAGAGTAATTGCCTGCGATATATCGTCCAAGTCTTTGCAAAAGGCAATTGATTTGGCAGACAAATGTAGAGTCAAGCATATAGAGTTTAGAGCAGGCGACGGCTTGCAGGTGATAGAGGACGGCGAAGTGAGTTGCGTCGTTATTGCAGGTATGGGCGGCAATGAGATTATGAGTATACTCTCGCGCATACCGCGTGGCGTAAAAAGGCTGGTGCTGTCTCCGCACAGAAACGTCGTGGAATTGCGGCAGTTTTTGAGCGAAAAAGACATATATATCGACAAGGATTACATAGTCAAAGACGGCAGGAAGTTTTACGATATAATAGTTGCTCAAGTCGACAGCGGAAAGGATTGCGCGCTTGACAGACGGCAGTTGCTTTTGGGTAAAAACCAAATCGGCGGAGACTTTGACGAGTATCTGCGATTATTACGACAAAAGTACGACGCGCTTGTGCAAATGAGCGCAGACAGCGAGCAGACAAAATTATATAAAGAAATGCTTGATATGGCAGAGGAAATGCGATATGCCTAAAGTCAAAGATATAATCGAAATTATAGAGAGCAAAGCGCCGCTTGAGTATATGTTGGAATTTGACTGCGCAGGTCTCAACGTCGGAGATATACAAAGCGATGTCACAGGTATTTTGCTTGCGCAAAACGTGACGTATTCGACGATTGAAGAGTGCGCTAAAGCGGGAGCGAATTTGCTTATTACGCATCACCCTTGCGTGTTTGGCGAAGAGCCTGACGAGTATATGCAAAGCCTTGTTGCAAAGGCAAAAGAGCGCGGCTTGAATTTGTATTCCTGTCATACCAATCTTGATTGCTGCAAAGACGGACTTAACGATTTTGTCGCAAAGAAGTTGGGAATGAAAAATGTGAGTATTATTGACGGCTGCGCAAGGCAGGGAGATATTAAGCCCGCTTGCCTCAGTGACTTTGCAGAGCAGGTAGGAAAAGCGCTTGACGACGGTTGCGTAAAATACGTGGGTGATAGCAAAAAGATTATAAAAAAAGTTGCGCTGTGCACAGGCGCAGGCGCAAGGGACGAAGAACTCGTCTTATTTGCAAAAGACAACGGCGTCGACTGTATAATAGGCGGAGAAAGCAAGTTGTCTATTGCGCTTATGGCAAAAGACTTGGGAGTGAGCGTAATTGACGTAGGACACTTTGCAAGCGAAATAGCGTGCGTAGAGATTTTTAAGAATTGGCTTAGGGACTACGCGTATATGACAAAAGTCAGCAAGACGGATTTAGATCCGTATAAACCAATAAAATAAGAGCCTTATCGGGCGGAAGGAGTAAAATATGAGTATAGAGAAAATGTTGAAGTATCAAGAGACGGATATGCGTTTGATCAAACTTGAAAACGAACTTAAGAACAGCGAGTGCGCAAAGAAAATGATAGCATTCCAATCTGCGACAAAAAAATCTTTTGATACCTTGACAAGTATGAACGACGTAGCAAAAAATAATATGGATAATATCGTAAAGCATAAGGCGAAATACGACGAGATTTTCAAACAGATAGAAGAAATATCAAATGAGATTGCTACAGAAAGTGATGACAAGCAACTCGAGTATTACGCAAAACAACTTGAAAAACTTTATCAAAGCCTTGAAGATATGGAAAAAGAAATTGCAAGAACAGGCAAGGATCTCTCCGATGCAGGTTATAGATACGGCAAGGAATACGAGCAAGCAGGCAAATCTTCGGCAGGCTTTAGAAGATACACCGAGGAATTTAACAAACTCAAGAAAGAAAAAGCAGTCGAGGCAAACGATATAATAAAAGAACTTAAAGGTATGGAAGTTGCGCTTGACAGAGAACTTTTGGATAAATACAAAAAGATAAGGGCAAGCAAACGACCGGTATTCGTACCTTTCCACAAGCCAAATATTTGCGGCGGTTGCGGTATGGAAGTAGCGCAAGACGTCATCAACAAACTTGGCGAGGGCAGAAAGATTCAAGAATGTCCCAACTGCGGCAGAATAATCTACAATCAAGATTGATATGAAGAAGTTAAATGCTAAAGACAACGTTATAAAACCCATAATCATAGGCGCCGTAGTAGTCGTACTCGGCGTCGTATTGCTCGTATATTACAGATATTTTGCAAAGAGTGCCAGTGCGGCAAGTTACGTAGTATCGGCGCTTGCGCTTGCGGCAGGCGTAGCAATAACCGTGTCTTCGATATTGAGAATATTCAAAATCAAGAATGACCAAAAGATAATGGAATTGGGAGAGCGTACTATGGCTACTTTTATCTCGTATAATTCCAATAAGACGTCGGGTAAAGTCGCGATTTATTACATAGAGTATTCTTATGAAGTCGACGGCAAGAAATGCGTTTGCAAAAGTCCCAGTCAGTTCAATTGGTACGAAGTGCTTACTCTTAAAGTTGTAGGACAGTTTCCTATTAAGACGTACAAGGGAAAGAGTATGCTGGATTGCGATCTTATGCAAATGCACCTCGATAATAGAGAGGCGGTAGCCGAACTCAACGCAAAGTATGAGCAAGCGCTTGAAGAGTTGGTCAATAAATAATATGAAAATCATAATCAAGAATAAGGCGAACAGCGTACTGCTTATAGCGTTTGTTTTTTTACTTATCACAGGCGTAATGTTCTTGAACTATTATATAAGTCTTCAGCATCGCAAAGCCATAGCCGATGGCGTAATCGTAGAGGCAACCGTTGTCAAGGTAGAGCGTGATTCAGAAAGAAGCACCACTTGGCGCGAGTGTTATGAATATGTGGATGACAATGGCGTAAAGTACTCAGGATGGGGCAAGTCAGGAATAAAAAGCGAGGCGGAAGCGCGAGCGCATATAGGCACGAAAATCAAAATATATATTGACGGTAAAGGCAACAGTATTCCCGTCGGGCGCAAGCCTGCGGTTAAATCAAATTTGATATTGAGCGTAATCTTTGCTACTTTGACTATTATCTTAATAGTCATATATATCTGCTTGCTGGCAAAGAGAAAGGATGAGAAAGCGCTGATAGAACAAGAGAATGCCAAACAAGAAGAGGAACGAAAGAGATTTGTCAATTCAAGTTTTCTTGCCGATCTTCAACAACTTGACTCGCGCCAAGAAGAATTGGAAGAGTACCAAAAAGACGAGCATCAAGATTTCAGTTGATACAATATTAATATATTATTATAATATAAATATATATACCATAACTTAAAATATTAAAAATACT
>JAIDUV010000063.1 GCA_029060025.1 Clostridia bacterium
ATATTATAATAATTATAACCGCTTTTTAAGTCGGTGTCAATGGTATAGTTGAATGGAAATCACGTCTATTTCGTCCATAATTTTAAAAAATTTTATATTGACTTTTATTGTAAGTGACTTTATACTAATAATATACAACAATGATTAAGGGAGACTTTTATGAAAAAATTTTTATCAGTTACTTTAATTTTGGCGCTTGCTTTGACCTTATGTCTAAGTTTTGTCGCTTGTAAAGGAGATTCTCAAGATGTTGACAAACTGACTGAGATAAAGTACGAAACGCTGCTTGCAGATTATCTTTCCTACCCCGACGCCGCAAACGACGCAAAGATGGCTACAATCTCTCGCAACGTCACAGAAATTTTCAACGACTCGTCTTTATCCGACGCGCAAAAAATCGCGCAAATTATGGACAGAGCAACAAAAAATGAAATCGAATGTGCGTACTTCTCTTTCTTTAGAAATCAAGTCGGCGAAACGAAAATCGGCGGTAATTCCGGTCAACTCGTCTATCAAAGATTTAGAAAACAAAGCGATACGCTTAAAGACGACACGACTATCAAACTTCCTATCAACCACAACTTTGGAGCGCTTGAAAGCAATTTCGTCACTTCTGCTGATATAAGATACGTCAACAACGGCAAATATAACAGAATGTCAAACAAAAGTAATATCGTATATAACAAAGATACCGGTCTTTTGGAAGTTGAGCAATGGAAAAAACACAGCAAATGGAACATAGACGAAGAGGCAAAGTGGTCAAGAAGTTATGACGAAGCAAGAAAAACTTGCATAAATTGGAATGTCGAAAACATTGTCGACAGCGCAAAAACGATTTCTCTCACCCTCAAGCAGGACGAAAACAACAATGAATATTATGAACTGGTATTCAGCGTTAACGTAGGCGTAGCAAATGCAGATTCTACAACGATAAAGAGATTGGAAGAAGATAACGGCGGCAAAGATATGAAATACGAGTACTGTAACTTTGTAATACAGATATGGAAAAACGGTCTTGCTAAAAAATATCAAATCGACGAAAGTTGGTCAGGTAAGATTGGCGGAATATATTCTGGCTCTGCTCAAAGCAAGTCTGAAATCGTATTCAGTTACTCCGAGCGCGACCTCGACAACTCAAAGACAGAAAGTATTTATCAAGGAATACTCAATAGATAAATCAAACTAAAATTAAATATAAACCAAACTAAAAGTAGCAAATCACCGATTTGCTACTTTTAATATTATCGTTATGAAATGACAATTGACTTTGCCGTCGTTGATTATCTTATAACTTCTCCAACTCGTCAAGCCATAGCCTTGCGCTTGCGTCACTTGGCATTCTCCAATCCCCTCTCGGCGAGAGAGTTACGCTGCCAACTTTGGGTCCGTCAGGCAAACAAGAACGCTTGAATTGTTGAGCAAAAAATCTCTTGTAAAAATTCTTCAACCACTTGAGAATCGTCTCTTTGTCGTATTTCCCGACAAAAGTATTTAGCGCTATGCGATATACCTTTTTAGGCGAATATCCCCAACGAATGATATAGTAAAGGAAAAAGTCGTGCAACTCATACGGTCCTACGATATTTTCTGTCTGTTGGGATATCTCTTCGTCCTTTGACGGCAACAACTCGGGACTTACGGGCGTATCAAGAATATCAAGAAGAGCCTTGCGCGCATCGGCACTATCGCAAGTATCCGCATAATACTTCACTAAGTATCTAACCAATGTCTTGGGAATCGAGCCGTTGACGCCATACATAGACATATGGTCGCCGTTGTAGGTCGCCCAACCGAGAGCAAGTTCTGACAAATCACCGGTACCAACGACAAGTCCGCCTTCTTTATTGGCGATGTCCATAAGCACTTGCGTGCGTTCTCTCGCTTGAGCGTTCTCAAAGGTTACGTCCAAAGTCTCCTTGGACTGCCCTATGTCTTCAAAGTGTCTCTCCACTGCCTTGGATATATTTATGCTCTTAAATTCAACGCCCAAACCGTTTGCCAAAATCTCGGCGTTTGACTTGGTTCTGCTCGTGGTGCCAAAACAAGGCATCGTCACGGCAAGAATACTATTTCTATCTATATTGAGCGAATCTACTGCTTTGACCATTACCAGCAAGGCAAGCGCGCTGTCAAGTCCGCCCGACAAGCCGACGACTATTCTTTTTGAATTGGTATGCGCCAAGCGTTTTTTCAATCCCATAGCCTGCATTTTGAGTATAAGTTCGCATCTATCGTTGCGTTTTTCCTCGTCACTTGGCACAAACGGCGTTGGAGAAAACTTTCTTGTCAACTTATTTTGCGACAATTCCTGCCCAAAATAGACGTATCCCAAATCATCTGCCGTCTTAAAAGTGTTTACGCGTCTTTTTTCGTACGCTATGCGCTTGACGTCTATATCCGTATAGATAAGACTGTTTTCAAAAAGTGCGCTTTCTTCAAGAATATTTCCGCTCTCCGCAATGAGGTTATGCCCCGCAAAGACCATATCCGTAGTCGATTCTCCTTCGCCTGCGCTGGCGTAGATATATCCGCAATTGAGTTTGCCTGAATGAGCGGTCACAAGAGTTTTTCTATACTCGGCTTTGCCGATAACTTCGTCGCTTGCTGAGATATTGACGATTATGTTTGCGCCGTTTTCCGTAAGTGATATAGATGGCGAATGTGCCACCCACATATCTTCGCATATCTCCACTCCAAAAGCGTATTCTCTTGAATTTTCGTTGACGAATACTATTTGTCCAAACGGAGCAATCTTGCCTGCTACCTCTATATCAACAAAGTCGGTGTCGCTGCCGCTTGTAAAGTATCTCGCCTCATAAAACTCTCCGTAGTTGGGGATATTTTCCTTGGGTACTACGCCCAATATCTCGCCTTTATAAATCACCAAAGCGCAGTTGAACAATTTGCCGCCGTTGCGAAGAGGGGCGCCTATCACCGCCACTACGTCAGTCTTCGACGTATTTTTGAGTACGTATTCCACGGCTTTTTCCACGCCGTCCAAAAGCGTCTCGTGCAACAAAAGGTCTCCGCAAGTATATCCGCATATGCACAACTCTGGCAACGCCAACAACTTGATACCCAACTTGTCCGCCTTGACTATTTCTTGGACTATAGCCTTTGCATTTTTCTCGCAATCACCTACAATTACGTCAATTGACGCGCAGCCGCATTTTATAAAGCCGTCTTTCATTCTTACCTCATTTTTATAATGACTTTCTATTATTTAATTATGCTCCAACAGTTGCATAATTATCGTTTACATTATATAATAT
>JAIDUV010000064.1 GCA_029060025.1 Clostridia bacterium
AAAAGTATACTTTTTTTGGAATAGGTGCATAACGCGCTTAAGAGAGGAAGAACAATGAAATTAGCAAAAACGAAAGAGAAGTATTTAAAATGCTTAATACTTATTATATCAATATGCTTTATATTGGGAGCATTGAGTGCTTGCTTACCATTTAGTATATCTATGCCCGACAAATTGGAAGAAGATGCGATAGACAATACCGCAATGGTTATTACTCCCAATGCAAGTGACGGTTTGGGAGAATTTAACGACGGCTATACTTACGTATATACCGATAAAGATTTGATTGCAAGTTTTAGGGGCGGCAATCCCGTGCCTGCTGATAAACCAACGTCTTTTGAAGATATGACGCTAGTGACTGTCGCAAAGACTTCGAGTAATAGAGGATCTCAAGCAAATCCTTATGTTATTGCTACTACGGATGATTGGGAAACGTTTGCTAAACTCGTTGCTGAGGATACAAACAAGGGAAGCGGGAAATATTTCGTACTAGCGGCAGACTTGGATTTTAATCCTACCGATACTTCTTCCTCGACTTCTGTGGTTTTTCGTCCTATTGCGGAATTTAGAGGCACTTTCTACGGATTGGGTCACGAACTTAAAAATATAAGATGCTCAGAATGGAAATATTGGACAGGTTCCAATTGGGTAGATATATCAACTTCACATAATTCAAATGATGGATTTAGTGTATTCTGTTCAGCAAAAGGCGGGACTTTTACAGATATAATAGTAAGAGACTATTATTATTCAAACATTCCCGCTGCTACCAAAAGTACGATAGCAAGTTTTGGTCCAAACGTCGGCGGACTTATCGGAACAGGCTATGGCGCAGCAATATCAATTTTGAATTGTCATATGATTGGAGAGATTGATGAGTGGGGAAAATCATACGCGACCGGCTATTTGGGACTGGGAGGCGTCATTGGAGCGTGCGCAAAAGATACGACTTCTATTACTTATTATCGCTGCACTACAAATACCATTATTAGGTCGGGAACAACAACGAATTCCAGCTCTACCGGCTCAATAACGGGTGGTATTTGCGGCGAACATAATGGCTCTCCAGCGAATTCAATATTTGTATATGATTGCGTTGTCACAACCGAAGTGCATATCAACAGCAATCATACTAATTCAACAAACAGACATTCAATTGTAGGATTTGCTAATGCATCTGCTGTTATTGAAAACGTTGTTGGCTATGGCAAAATTGAAACTGTATCTGTAACTAATAATAGTGCTGCAGTTTCTAGCTCAAGTGGCGCCGCTAGCAAAAATGTATATCTTGAAGTTAAGTGGAAAGCCGGCAATAGTGATTATTTAGATTGTTATCCTGTTTCCAGCGCAGGAACAAATATTAACGCAGTAAAAAACACCGCTTCTTATACAGGAACAGGTGGTTCTGCAAACGTAATTAATCACTCAACAACAAGTTCGCTTGTTACTGCGGCTAAAAATGCGGTTGGAAACCAATTTAACCAAAATATTTGGGATAGAGATTTGATAGATAATTTTGGCGGTTACACTCCCGACAATTCACCAGTCCGCAACTACTTATTGGCATTTGTCAGTTATCGCAACCTTACAAACAGCGGAAATAGTGAAGAAAGTGTAGGCATAGAAGACGGACTTGCATATCTCCCTGGTGCAGAGTTGGAAAGCCAACCTGGCGCAGATTATTTGGCTGGCAAATCAAGTAATCAAGTGTTCTTAGGTTGGACGGACGACGTCACAGGCGAAAGCGAGCCGTTTAAGAATTTGCCAAGCGGAATGTTTGGAGAGGTCACGCTATATGCGGTATGGGGCTTACCTAGCGAACACGTAGATAAATACGTAACTCCTACGCTTACGGTAAAAGACAGTATATCGGAAATCACTTACGACACCAAGGCAAGTATTACGCTCAACGCAAACGTAGAATATACAGGCACTTCAGACGGCGGAATGACAGACCCGCAAGTGACTTATCTATGGAAGCAAGGCGGTAAAGACAGGACCGACACCAATACAGGTACGTTTAAAGCCAATAAAGTATTAGACAGCGGAACGTATACCTATGACTATATAATGAAAGACAAGGCTCAACCGTTGTGGCTGTATAAAGACAGAAGCGGTTTGAGCGAGACTATTACCATAAACAAAGGTATAATCTCAATAGACACCTTTGAAGTGACCAACGAGCCATATTATGGCAAGGCATTGTCAGAAGTGACGTTTGACGTTACGGCAAAGAATAGTGCCGACGTAAAAGTCGCGTTGAGTAGCGCAACTTGGAAGAATACTGTAGGTCAAGAAGTAAAGAAAGGCGAGAATACCCAGACTGTGAGAATAATACCTACAGACACGGACAACTATGGAGATTATGCAGATTTGACAGTCAAATTTGAATCCGAGACGTTGTACGTAACGTTTGTATTTCCCGAGTTGATGGAGCAACTTCAAGCGGAGTTGACGTACGGACAAAACTACGGCTCAAAGGAGATAATCTACGAGTTTAA
>JAIDUV010000065.1 GCA_029060025.1 Clostridia bacterium
GTGCAATCATTCACTGTGAACCATGTCAGGACTTGACCGTAGCAGCATTAAGCAGACCGTTTGATGTGCCATAAGGTCGCTTTGGAGGAGTCAACTGTTTGGGTTACGCTTGGGTAGCCACTGTCAAAATCGGATGCGCAGGATTTAGAGAAATTCGCCACCTCAACAAAGGTGGCTTTATTTAAGTAAAAGCGGCAAAATACCGCCGCCGCTTAATGAAACTCTCTTAAAAAGGAGATTTATGAATCAAGACAAAAAAATTGCTCTGCTCATTGACGCAGAAAATATCTCAAGAAATTATCGCAAGACGATTATGAACGAACTTGCCAAATACGGAACTACGACTTATCGACGCATATACGGTGATTTTACTTCGAGGACGATAAGTTGGACAAGCGAAGATATGCTCAAGTATTCCCTTACGCCTGTTCAGCAATACTCCAATACTTCGCACAACAACAGAAACGCAGGCAAAAATTCCTCTGATATTACGTTGGTAATAGATGCAATGGACATTTTATATTCAGGCAACGTAGAGGGATTTTGTATAGTATCTTCCGACAGTGATTTTACAAAACTCGCATCACGATTAAGAGAAGCAGGAATGTTGGTCATAGGTATGGGCGAACAAAAGACCCCGCTAGCCTTTAGAAAGTCTTGCGAAAAGTTTATACTTCTTGACGTATTGAGCAAGAGTGACGATAAAAAACAATCTGAAAAGAAAACCGATAAAAAGGCTGATAAGGCAGACAAAAAGGTAGAAAAGACGGAAAAAGCCGACAAGCAAGAGAAAAAGAAAGCGCCAAAGAAAACCAAATCTCAAGTCGAAGATTTACCTATAGAGCCGGTTGAAGCCGTTGAAGAAAAGGTCCAACCGCATATAGAAGAAACTGAAGAAAAGTCTACCGACACCCCTACTATTATGCCACTTGAGAGCATTACCCAACTTATAAAGAAAGAAATATTGCCGGAACTTGCCGACGAAGACGGTTGGGCAAGTCTTGCAGATATTGGAAATTGGCTCTACAAATTATACAGTGACTTTGACAGCCGCAACTATGGTTTTAGTAAGTTAAGCGCATTATTCAAATCTTGCGAGGACTTTGAAGTAAAGCCCCAACCTCAGACAGATCCGAATAGCAATGTCGTATATTATTTGATAAGAGAAAAGATATAATATAATTTTATAAGGATTGAGATTTCTCCACTTCACTTCGTTTTGGTCGAAATGACAATTTATATTATATCAAGGTGACAATAAATTATTAAAATACTTCTCTTTCGTTTGACGAGAAGGGAGCGGCATAAATTTTTCACGTGTAAGAATGTTTTCTATACGATGAAAACGAGTGCAGGCGTACTTGCTGTACGTCAAGTGAGTTTGAAGATGTAGAGGAAGCATTGTTGCCGTGTAAATTTACGACGCCTCACTTTGAGTCAAACTCTCCACCAACTGACGGTAATTGATTATCATTTGCACCTTGGAATAACGAATGTCGCAAACAAGGTTTGGGCGAGACAACGAAGTATTCAACAGGTTGGATAAAATGCCCAAAGTCGCGTCAATATCCGCAATCAAAAGCGCGGCATTTTTATCGTCTCCAACTTCGGCAGACAATTCGTCATATTGCATTTCAAGATTATCTTTTATGACCTCTATATTTTCCAAAGCCTTAGTTTTATCAATCTTGCTTGCAGATAAATTGTCGGCAATTACGTCTAATTGCGAAAGCAAACCGCTGCAATATCCGCCCATACTGCGAAAAAGCGGCGAACTACCCCTAAACAAACTGTCGAAATCTACTTCTTTGACTTCGATATTTATAAGCCTACTCCCCTCATTGTTGTTTACTGCGGAATTAGCGTCTGCAATATCGTCGTATATATCTCCTACCAAAGCATACTTATCACCGTCTTTGAGAATATATCCAGCGCCCCCCATCAATCGTTGTTGCTCTGCATACATTCTTGCCACCGAATATGTATCGCAAGTCTTTAATACGACAGCATAATAACTCACGGTAGGCATTGTCTGATTTTGCTTTGCGCTGATACCGGCTAGCAAGGCTCCGCCTGTAGCAAAATCACCTACTACGACAGTCAAAAGTACGCAAGTAATTATTGCAAGCGTCATAAGCCAACCTTTTCGACGGCTGCCGTATCTGTCATAGGATTGCGGTATTATGTCTATGATGGGTGATTCTTCGTCGTCCAACTGGTAATTGGTTTGCACCATACCTGTCAATTGAGGAGTGACTTCTATCTCCACGTTATAATCTGGAGTTACCTCCTCTTCAGATTGAGCATAATACGATTCACTCTGCGTATCACTTGAGTTATAATTACCGCGCTCTGAAGGATTTTGCTGTTTTAGATAATTTTTGAGATAATATTTGCTGTAATCCATAGTAAATTATACTATGGATATTATCAATATATGCAAATGGCAATATTTTAATTTAATTCGTCGAATTTCTCTACTTCGACTTTTGCCTGCTCAAAAAGGCTCATTGAAAATTCATCAGGATAGCCGTATTTATATACGACCCTTTTTATACCCGCATTGATTATCATTTTGGCGCATATTGTGCAAGGTTGATGCGTGCAATAAAGCGTTGCGCCGTCGACGGACACACCCAATTTAGCCGCTTGAATTATGGCATTTTGCTCGGCGTGTACTGCATAGCACAATTCGTGTCTGGTGCCGGAAGGTATGCCCAACTTGACTCTCAAGCACTCACCTTTTTCCACACAACTTAATATACCCGAAGATGCTCCGTTGTATCCGGTGGTGAGAATACGCTTGTCCTTGACGACGACCGCGCCCACCTTTCTGTCGGGCTTGAAACAACTCGACCACTGCGCAACCGTCTCAGACATATTCATAAACCTATCGTCCCACTTGTTCATACTCTCTCCAAAGACAAAAAATTGTGATTTTTGCCATAAAAATATATAATTGTATATATATAATAACATAGCGTGGAAATAATATCAACAGATAATTATTTTTCCATTAAAAAATTGATTATATTTTACATAAAAATATTTACATATTTTGGAAATGGTGCTATAATTACTCTATTGGCAATCGAGAGTGTCGACTGCTAATTTAAAGGAGGCGTTTTTATGAAAATCAAACCATTATTTGACAGAATCGTAATTCAAGAAGTTCAAAGTCAAACAAAGACAGCAAGCGGACTGGTTTTGCCCGACTCTGCTCAAGAAAAGCCGCAAATGGCAAAAGTATTGGCAGTAGGTCCCGGCGGAATCATTGACGGAAAAGAAATCGTAATGCAAATCCAAGTTGGAGATAAAGTTCTTTTCAATAAGTACGCAGGTTCTCAATTCAAACTTGACGGCGAAGAAGTAACGATTTTGAAACAAAGCGACGTTCTTGCAATAGTCGAAGAATAATATGGAGGATTGAAATATGGCAAAGAAATTTAAATATGGCGAAGAAGCCAGAAGAAGTCTCGAGGCAGGTGTAAACGCAGTCGCAGACGCAGTAAAAATTACTATTGGTCCAAAGGGACGCAACGTAGTGCTTGACAAAAAATACGGCTCTCCCCTCATCACCAACGACGGCGTGACGATAGCAAAAGAAATCGAACTTGAAGATTCTTTTGAAAATATGGGCGCTCAACTTATCAAAGAAGTGTCTATCAAAACCAACGACGTAGCCGGTGACGGAACTACAACGGCGTGCGTACTCGCGCAAGCAATCATTAAAGAAGGTCTCAAAAACGTAGCGGCAGGCGCAAATCCAATGATACTTAAAAAAGGTATCGCAAAGGTCGCAGACGCAGTAGTCGAAGAATTGAAGACGATATCTAAGCCAATCGATTCGGCAGCGGCTATTTCTCAAGTTGCAAGCGTATCGGCAGCAGACGAAACTATCGGCGAATACATCTCCAAGGCTATGGAAATCGTAGGCAAAGACGGCGTAATATCCGTCGACGAATCCAAGTCCACAAATACCGAACTTTTGACGGTAGAAGGTATGCAATTCGACAGAGGTTATATCTCCGCTTATATGGTAACAAATACCGAAAAAATGGAAGCGGTGCTCGACGACGCATATATCCTTATCACCGACAAGAAAATCTCTTCGGGCAAAGAACTTATGCCTATACTTGAGCAAGTCGTTCAGAACGGTCTTAAACTCTTGATTATCTGCGAAGATATGGACGGAGACGCTTTGACGGCTGTCGTACTCAACAAACTCAAAGGCATACTCAACTGCGTTGCAGTAAAAGCCCCCGGCTTTGGCGATAGAAGAAAGGCAATGCTTGAGGACATCTCAATTTTGACTGGTGCGCAACTCATATCCAGCGAACTTGGATATGAACTCAAAGACGTCAACATTACTCACCTCGGCAGAGCAAAACAAGTCAAGGTAGATAAAGACAACACTACCCTTGTTGGCGGCAACGGTGACGAGATGGCTATCGCAGGCAGAGTCAACTCAATCAAATCGCAAATCGCAGAAACGACTTCTGAATACGACAAAGAAAAGTTGCAAGAAAGACTTGCTAAACTTGCAGGCGGCGTCGCAGTAATCAACGTAGGCGCAGCAACCGAAGTGGAAATGAAAGAAAAGAAGTTGAGAATAGAAGACGCTTTGGCGGCAACTCGCGCAGCCGTAGAAGAAGGCGTAATCCCGGGCGGCGGCGTTGCACTCCTCTCTATCATTCCAAAAGTTAAGCCTATCGTAGACGCTTTGGAAGGTGACGAAAAGACCGGCGGCGCTTGCGTTCTTAAGGCGCTTGAGGCTCCTATCAAGCAAATTTGCGACAATGCAGGCGTAGACGGCGGAGTCGTAATCAACAATATTATCAACAGCAACAAGGGCTATTCTTACGGTTACAACGCATTGACAGACAAGTACGTGGATATGATTGAAAACGGTATTCTCGACCCAACGAAAGTGACAAGATCTGCTCTTCAAAATGCAGCAAGCGTTGCGTCCACGCTTCTCACTACGGAAGTGCTCGTAACAGATATTCCTGAGCCGCCGGCTCCTGTAGCGCCTAATATGGGTGAAGGAATGTATTGATAAATATCCAAGCAAAACAAAAAGTCCTCGCAAGAGGACTTTTTTGATACATATAGATTAGCAATAATTAAATCTTTAAACTACTATGCTGTTATTCTCCGTATCTTTGCACGTATTTCAACGCTGAATTGAGAACCGTGTCTACGCGCTCTTCAATTTGCTCTTTTGTATAGTCGTTTATATTTTGAGCGTCGACAGTGACAGTAATCTTTAGCCTGCTGTATTTCTTAATCAAACCAGACTTACCCACTTGTCCTTTTATCTCATAAGACTTGCCTATGCCTGTAAAATATACAGTCAACTCATTATCCAACACGGCATACTTGTCACCGTTGCCGACTTCTTTGTCATACTTATGCTTTTTATTTGCCCCAACTGCGCCAACTACGTTTACTCTGATAGGAATATCTCCGTCGTCAATGTTACTTACCAAATCATATCTGTATAAATCTGTTTTTATAACGTTTTTGTTGAATCCCGTTGATATTTTGTGGGTATTATACTCCAATATCACGTCTCCCAAATAGTTATTAACAAAATCGAGCGCCGAATCGGGCTTGGATGAATAAATGGGCACAATTTCAAGATTGTTGTCGTCGAGAAAGTCTTCAGACAGATATAACATACTGTTGGTAGTCTTCTTTTGCAAATAATTGTACCTGATTATCGTATCAACATTGCCACTTCCCATATCAACGCAAAAGAAGACGTATATTTCCACGGACACTATAACGGCAAATATCAAAGCCAACGTCAATCCGACAATCAATCCCTTTTTCCCGCTTTTTATCTTCGTCATACCACGCTCACCTCCTATACGTTTCTGTAGACGACGTTGTCAAGCAACGAAAAGAATAACTCATCACAGACCTCTTTAAATTGCTCCGCAGAAGCGTCTTTATTATGCGATATCTTCACTATCATAGAAAGTTGACACTCCTTAGACGTATTTACATTACGCTTGAAATTAATAGTATATTCGCATCGATATTCCATTGTATTGTTACCGTTCTCGCTATCTTTTACATAATCCTCGACCTGCAATCCGTATGTATACTCGTTGTGTTTTTGCTGATTTTGAAGTCTCGTTATGTTTTTCGAATTGCAAGTTATTATAATGCTATCAAATTGTCCGCCTCGATTGCTCCCTGTCAAAAAACTATATTTAAGATTTTTAACTCGTCCATTGCGGTAACGACTCCCATTAACTATCCAATTATCACCGTTTTCCCCATATGTGTTAAAATAGATATCATCGCCACCTGGTATATATAAATTATTATCATAAAAGAAGTTTTCCGATACGTATACGCAACAATCTCCTCCTACATTCGGTATGTTTCTATATGACTTATCTGATAATTCATAAGGGACGTTGGGACCGTTTCTAAATATAATCAATATTGTAGTCATAAATACCGTGCCTAATATAAGAACTGTACATATTATACCTACAAATACCTTTGCTGTAACTATTCTGCCTCTTGTCATAATTTTCTCCTTCTAATAAGATAAATGCAAATTACCTATTGCATAGAACTTATTTACAAATAATCTCGCACATTCCGCACCTTTGGACGATTTTGCACTATACCACCCTGCATGGCAAATAAATTCGTCTAACACACCAGACGAATTCGTGGTATATCCATATGCTATTAGGTTATGTCTACTAACATCAACACTGTTATTATTAACATCGTATCCTTTACCTGCTCCAGTATTAAAAATAGAAGGATGTCCCCCATCTATGGCGCCCTTAACATTCGTGTAACTTGTAAAGTGTACAGACTCTGCGTCTATATCATTTTCTTGAAAGTATCTATCAAATCCAGCATCCATATTCACATATGTCGCGGCTCCGTTGAGAAGGTTGCTATTAATATCTAATACATTAACATAACGAGTTATATACTTTCTGATTACTTCTGCCGACGTTTCAAGCGGTTCTACATTTATTGCTAATAACCCATCTATGTAATTTAAATCAATAGGGTCCAGTAAACTTACATTTACCTCATTTCTATAATAATATTGCAATAACATCGTCATTGCTACTAAAGAGCATGCATTATAAACATTTTTTGGATAGAGGTAATCATACCCTAACGCATCTCCAGAATATCCTAAATTTTGCCCAAAATATCTAGAATAAACTACCCCATAATCTATTCCGTCAATTCCAGAATGAGTATATAAAACTTTATCAAATTCATGATATTTTATTTGGTTTATACTATTATCCCATTGATAATCTAGATTTATTTCCTGTGCAAAATAATTATATAAATGGTCAGCATCACCATATAAAAATTCTATCAAACCAGATATATTTTTCCCCAATTTTGTTATTCTGCTCCTATTTTCTGCCCCTAATGGCATTGGCGTAGACATTGCCTCTAAATAATCTTGATAATCCAATTCTCTCAATTGTTCCATTCTTGATTGCATTTGAGAAATATTTGATGTACTCGCAACTTCACTGGTGCGCAAATTCTTGTATTCGCCCTCATCACGTATGTAATATTCTCCATATCCGCCATAGTATTTATCTTGATCTTTATTACCATAATACGCCGAATTTCCTTCTCCTCTTTCTAAAACAGATCCTGTATTTCGAATAACGATCATATAATATCCGTCTAATTCATATAGACTATATAGCGGCTCGTTATTGAAATCATATACTTCCTCAACTCTTATCAATCTAGGTAATTCTTTTTCCTCCAACTTATATTGAAGATTAGATAGCGCGAAATCAATTTCTTCTTGAGAAATTTCCTCGCTCTGATAACTCATAAGAGAAAGAGTTATTTCATCTGCAAATGCACTCCCTACTGATCCAAAGAGCGCTAACGTAACCATAATGCTTAACAAAGCAATTGTAATTACTTTTCTTTTCATTTTCTATTTCCTCCTTAAATTATATTAAATCAGACAATAAAATTGTCAATATTTACGATCTATCTTCTGAAATAGAAAACTATATCAACATTGAATGAAATGTTTTGTTAAGTATATTTTCTAAATTTTATTCTTTAGTATTATTAGATATAACGAGCTGTTTGTCAGCAAGTAAATTTATCTTCTATGATTATTATATATAGTTTTTTATCTTGTGTCAATATAATAAAATAAATAGACTAAAAATTGCCAAAGTCCGCCAACAATTCATTGACGGACTTTATTAAATAATTTTATTAAGTTATTTAATTGCGCTTCAAGCGGCGGCTTTCTGAAAAGAAATCTTGATCTGCGTCATTGACGTAGTCGCTGATATTGAGTTCTTTACTCATAAGTTCGACAAGTTCTTCTTCGTATTCCTTTAGTTTTGATATTACGCCTTCGCGTTGGTCTTTGTCTACAGACTTAACGTTGGCTTTGCAATATGACTGCCATTTGGAGGAAAAAATCTTGAGCCTCTCCCCCTCTAGCGCAAATTTGACTTTGGAAGAATATTCGATATTCTTTGCCTTATCTATTGCTTGCGTAAGAGCAATATTGATATTGTCTTGCTCTTTCTTGAGTTCGTCGACTTTGCCCCTCAAATCCTTGTTTTCTCTCGTAAGACCTTCGATTCTGTCTCTCAAACCCAATATCGTACTCTCATATTTATCGGCTTGCATTTTGATATACTCTTGTACTTGCGCTTTGTCGTATCCTTTTCGTACTACAGAAAAATTGCTCATTTATTTTGGCTCCTTCTTATATATTTTAATTTATAGACCTTTAGACTTTACTTCGTTTCGCTCAAGATAATATCAAACGATCCATCAAGTCTAGATAATTATAAAACAAAAAAGAGTTACCGACATTGCCGATAACTCATTATTTTTGCTATTTTTGTAGATATACGTCGAAAAAGTCCAATGCTTTTACTAAGCCTTCTTGTTCTCTTTGATTAACTTTTGTTTGAGATCATAGAGTTTTTGCGACAAGTCTACCTTATAGATATGAGGATTTAGCATACGCTTATACTCATTCCAAAATTCTCCGTAACTTTGCTTATGATACTTTGCAATATCCATTACGGAAGGCAAGTCGTACACCAACTTTCCGTCCTTGATAATCTGTTTGCCAAGTTCTTTTGCATAAAATCCCGTTACCTTTTTTCTCTTCCAAGAAAAGTCTGGGTGGAAAATCTCAAGTTCGTCAAGTCCGTCAAAGTTCTCGTCTTTGAGAGCAATGAGGTCGGCAATAGCCTTATTAGTATTCTTGTCGTAAAGTCTGACTACTTTCTTATATCCCGGATTAGTAATCTTTGCAGGAGTGTCACTCATCTTCATTTTGGGTTGTAATACTCCGTCGATTTCAATTCCAGCAAGTTTGTATACGCCGCCAAGGCTTGGACAGTCCATACTCGTAATAAGTTTTGTACCTATACCCCAAGTGTCTATGCAAGCATTCTGCGTTGCAAGGGACTGCAATACGTTTTCGTCAATATCTCCGCTTGCGCAAATTTTTGCGTTGGGGAAACCTGCGTCGTCAAGCATTTTTCTTGCTTCTTTAGACAGATATGCCAAATCTCCGCTGTCAAGTCTTATGCCGATAGGCTCGTGTCCTTGCTCTCTCAACTCTTTGAATACTGTAATTGCATTGGGTACGCCGCTGCCAAGGGTGTCATACGTATCGCAAAGCAACATACACTTGTCGGGATATATCTTTGCATACGCTCTGAACGCGTCCAATTCGCTTGGAAAACTCATTACCCAACTGTGAGCGTGAGTACCCGATACCGGCACGTCAAACATCTTGCCTGCCAACACGTTGGAAGTCGACTGACAGCCTGCGATCATTGCCGCCCTTGCTCCGTATATACCCGCGTCGGGTCCTTGAGCGCGGCGCAAGCCAAATTCTGCGACTGCTCCGCCCTTTGCAGCATATACTACCTTTGCAGCCTTGGTTGCAATAAGCGTCTGGTGATTGAGTATACAAAGTATAGCAGTCTCTATAAACTGCGCCTCAAACATCCTTGCTCTGACGGTAAGTATCGGCTCTTGCGGAAATACCACGGTACCTTCAGGCACTGCGTAAACGTCACCGTTGAATTTAAAGTTCTTGAGAAGAGTCAAAAACTCTTCGTCAAAAATGCCAAGCGATTTTAGATATGCGATATCGTCTTCGCTGAATTTAAGATTGAGTATATAGTCTACGACTTGCTCCAAACCGCAGGCAATAGCGTAATTGTTGCCAACTCCTCTATAAAAAACATCGAATACCGCAATTTCGTCCATCTGCTTGTTTTTGCTGTAACCATACATCATAGTCAACTGATACAAGTCAGTTAATAAAGTCAAATTTCTCATTCTTGCTCCTAGTTTTTTATGCCGAATACTCGGTGAGGCTGAACAACTCGTCCATAACCGCAGCGTATATGCCTAATCTTTTGCATAAATTATATGGCAAAATTATACAACTTTGCCATATTTTTGTCAATCTGTTATTATGTATTTTAT
>JAIDUV010000066.1 GCA_029060025.1 Clostridia bacterium
GTGTTGAAAAATGCCGGCTACGACGTCTATACGGCGCGTACCGACAGTTTTGGCACTGTGGAAAACAACGCTTTGCAATTAAAAGAGCAAATCGAGATTTTACTTCAAAAGAGATGCGCGGAAAAAGTCAACATAATTGCATATTCAAAAGGCGGACTTGACGCAAGATATTTGATAGAAAAACTTGATATGGAGAACCGCGTTGCTTCGCTTACCACCATATCCGCTCCGCATAAAGGCACAAGACTTGCTACGAGATTCTATTCTTATCCCAAATGTTTAATAAAGCCCTTTACCTTTTGTCTAAACGTGCTTTACAAAATTTTGGGAGACAAAAACCCCAATTCTCTCGAAGTATTGAGAAGCCTTCAAGAAGTTCCAGACGAGGAATACTCAAACGAAGTCGCGTGCACATCAGTATACTCTCAAAGTTATTCGTTGAGAATGGATAAATACGGCGACGATATCCTATTGGGAATACCGTTTGCTTTAATGAAAAAAATTGACGGCAGTAAGTGTGATGGGGCGGTGACTCACGAGTCGTCTCAGTGGGGAGAATATAAAGGGCATTGCACTGATACGCCTATGTCGCACCGCCAAATAATCGACTTTATGGTGGGCAAAAACAAAAAACAAAAGATATATGAATTTTATCTTTCGCTTTGTCAAGACTTGGCAGATAGAGGATTTTGACGCACAAAAAATAAACTTGAATTGACGTCTATTAGATTAGACGTAACGAAAGGGGAATATGACGAGTAAATATCCTATATTATTGGCACACGGAATAGTAGTAAAAGACTTTAAATATTTTAAGGCTTTCGGTCGAATAGAAAAAACCTTGAAAGATGCCGGTTACGTCGTTTATACGTCTAATACCGATGGGTTTGGCACGATTGACGGCAACGCTTTGCAATTAAAAGAACAAATACAAAATATACTGACCTTACACAACGTGGACAAGGTAAACATTATTGCACATTCCAAGGGCGGACTCGACGCCAGATATATGATAGAGCGTCTGGATATGCAAGATAGCGTTGCGTCGTTGACAACAATTTGTTCGCCGCACAGGGGATCTAAATTTGCCACTAAGTTGTATTCTCTTCCAAAATGGCTGTTGAAATTCGTGGCATTTTGGTTAAACTTTTGGTATAGGATTTTTGGTGACAAGAATCCCAATTCTCTCGAAGTGTTGCGACAACTCAAAGAGATACCCGCAAGCGAGTATAATAACGCTGTGATTTGCAAATCGGTATACTCTCAAAGTTATTCGGCAATAATGAAACGCAGTCGTGACGATTTTGTCTTGGGTATTCCTCTCAAAATCATTCAAAACGTGGAAAGAAACAAACAATCGGATGGAATTGTAAGCGTAGAATCGTCCAAGTGGGGCGATTATAAGGGCAATTGCCTTGACGAGTCGGTTTCGCACAGTCAAATAATCGACTTTATGGCTGGTAAAAAGAAAAGACAAAAGATATACGATTTTTATATTTCTATTTGCGATGATTTGACAAAGAGAGGATTTTGAAGTCGCATATAGAATGTTTTTTACAAAAAAGGCTTTGATATTGCAAGACTTTTTATAATTCGTCACTCCTTCTAATGTATCGTGTAACTATGAAAGTCAACACGGCATTGAAGTACGTAAAGAGTTATGTTTTGGTCGCACTGCTTACGGTATTGTGCCAAAGGGCGCAAATCGTGGGTGATTATAGGGGCTACGCATTGCCTTTGCTCGTCGCATTATTTTACTGTAGATTTAGCGTGGGAGTCATTTGTCCGTGTTATCTTGCGATATGTCTCATCTTCGACCATTCTTTGTTTGGTATATTCTACGCCGTTGCGCCGGTAATAATTTTGGTGGTTGCAAAGTATCTCCACTATCTGTTTGCGCGACCTATGAGATTGCGCGCGCTTATATGCTATTGCGTATTGTGCCTACTGCCACTTGCGGTGCTCGATTTCAAGGTGACGGCTAGGCTTGACTTTATAGTATATCTGATATCGCAAATCGTAGTAGCATTGCTCTTCTGCGTGATATGTTACGCCGTATGCGTGCGCGGTATAGGCAGAAAGTTGAGCGTTGACGAGCGGGTGGGAGGATTCGTATTCTTGGCAGTCATAGCCAGCGGACTTTATTCTCTCGATATATACGGCTTTAATATTTATTATCTTGCTTTGGGACTTGCAGTGCCGTATTTATTTCGCAACTTTTCTTTTTCGCAAGGCGCGGTTATTGCAGGCGCAGTCGCGGTAGGCGGGTGTCTTTCAAACGTCAGTCTTGCTTTGGCAGGCGCAGTGATGTTGATTTTCTTTTCGGCGTACGTATTTGTCATAAACAAGTGGGTGTCGTCTTTGGCGGCGGTGATGATGCATATAATATGCGGTATCTATTTCAACGCATTTAAGGGAGTGTATTGGCTTAATCTCATTGGATTTGCGGTCGGTATACTTATTACTACGCTGTTGTCGGATAAGGTGATGGCAAAACTGCCGTCGTTTAAATTCGGTGACGGCAGACAGAGCGCAAGGGAACTCGTCAACAGGACTAGGCGCGACCTTGCAAGCCGTCTGTCCACTGTGTCGGGAGTATTCGGCGAAATGTCGCAGGTGTATTCTCAGAACGTCGTGCGTTACGCTCCGCCAATGCAGGCGGCTCCCTCGCTTGCCGAGGAGGTTATGCTTAAGACGTGCGGTAACTGTATCAACAGAGAATACTGTCAGGGTATGATGGGTATGGAGTTGTCGCAGGCGCTTGAAGGCGTCGTGCGTACCGTGCTTACTTCGGGAAAAGTCACTATTGAGGATTTGCCGACCGTCATATCATCCAAGTGTATACAATTGCCTGCGTTGCTTGCGACTTGCAACCAAACGGCTTTGTCTTATGACGTGAGATACAATTCTGGCAGAGAATTGGAAGTGGATCAAAATCTTATATCGTCTCAACTTATGGGAGTGTGCGAGTTTCTTTCTGAACTAGGAGAGGAAGTAAAAAGCGCAGTAAATATAGACGACAAACTCGACGAGAGAATAGTCGAGGAGTTGGGATATAACAATATCGTATGCAGTGACGTAATGTCTATCGTCAAAAACGGCAAACATACGATATCCCTTATCGTCAGGGAGAGAGACAGGGAAAAGAAAGCGCTCATTCAGGTGCTGTCTAAACTGACTAATACGCAAATGCAACTCAAGGAAGAGAAAAAGACTATAGACGGCAGATACTGTATGACATTCGTCAATACGCCCAAATACAACGTCACTTACGCTACTGCGACTTGTACCAAACCTAATTCGCCTGCGTCGGGAGATACCTATACGGTGACAAAACTCAAGCACGATAAAGTGCTCATCGCTTTGTGCGACGGAATGGGTAGCGGCGTGGACGCGAGAGAGGGTAGCCAGCGTGCGCTCAATATGGTAAGTTCTTATTACAAGGCTGGATTTGACAACGTCAATTCTTTAAAACTCGTCAATAGATTGCTTTCCGTCATCTCCAAAGACAACTTCAACGCGCTGGATATGTGCGTAGTCGATCTCGAACTCGGCACCGCCGACTTTATTAAGCAGGGCGGCGTGCAAAGCGTGATTAAGAGACTTGACAGCGTGCAAATCATCGACAGCAAGGCGCTTCCGCTTGGCATTGTGGAAGAGGCAACGCCGCAAGTCAACCGTCAACTTCTCTCAGTAGGCGAAATGGTGGTAATGTTCAGCGACGGAATTATGGATACTCTTACGCTTGCAGGTATCAAGCATATCGTCACTACGCTTGCTACGCTCAACCCTCAACAGATTTGCGACGAGATAATCAATCAAGCCAAGGTAATGGGATTGAAAGACGACTCAAGCGTCGTAGTATTCAGATTGAGTACGCAGTGAATTATTATATTATTTCTTTGATTTCTTCGACGTTGATTTGAGTTACGTTGGATAATTTTTCTTTGTCAAATTCCAATAAACATAAATGCATAGTCATAGCGGTTGCATAATCTTTGTCTTTTTCTGCTATTACCGATACGGTGACGTTCAACGTATTATCTATGATTTCATAGTTTTTGATATCGCTGTCTAAACCAAGGCACGTTCTTACTCTGAAGATAATAACGAGCGATTTGTTTTTGAAAAACTGCTTGTCGTAATCTTGAAATATTTCTAAAGTTTTTTTGTTATTTACGTCATATTCATTTTCTTTGTAGATTGGGGAAGAAGTATCTTCGTAAAATGCCGATAGATCTTTGACTGATTTTATAATAGTCGCATAATTGACAAGTCTTGCGCCAAACTCGTAATACCTAAATTCAAAATCTTTTGCATTTTTATCTTCCGAAGGCAATCCGCTGTCATTGCAAGCGCAAAGAACTGTAGGTAAAGTCAATGCGACTACCAGCATTATAACAACTAAAAAAATTTTTGAATTTTTCATAGTTTCCCACCTTTATATAATATTTATACCTTATTTCGTCAATTACTACACCCAATTAAAGAATTTGTATCGCTTATATTTTAATTCACGATAATTATTTTTATAGATATCTAAAACGCTGTCACAAAAGCCTTGACTTTTTGCGTTCAGGACTTATTATAAATGTGTCTTCGCTCTTTCCCCCAAGAATGGAGAATATATGATTTTAAAGTACAAATATCACAGTGATTCGGGCTTGCTTGAGGCATATCGCAGTTATACGTTGGCGCAAAATAATTCGCTGTCCGATACAATAGTGATTACGTCGACGGCGTCCGACGCAGAGAGATATAATTATTGCCTTGAATTTATTTGTTACAACAGCAAAAGCATTCCTAAGGCGCAATACGTCTCGCCGATACTCAACTATAGCGGCGGTATTTCTTTTGCCGTACCCAATAATCTCACGGAGTTTAGAGGGCACGTGGATATGCAACTCACAGGCTACGACCCAGACGACAACTCAATAGTATTCAAGAGCGTGAGCAAGAATTGCAAGGCGTTTGACGTAGAGGGCTCTCTTTGCGTATTGGAAAAGGATCTCAACGACACTCCCAACGTATTTACCGAAGTGCTCAAACAACTTGAAGATTTGCACAATATCCGTCAGGATATAATTGACGAGGCAATGAAAAAGTTTGGAGCGCAGATACTGGATATGGTCGCAAAATATAAGTGGTGCAAAGTTAAATTTTATGACAGGGGAAAACTTATTGAAGAGCAATTGGTTACGGTAGGTTCAAAGTTGACGGAGCCGTCTTATACTTTGCCCGCTAACTGCGTCGTTGTGGGAGGCTGGTACAATCCCGCAACGGAAACAATGTGGGATATGGACAACGATACGGTGCAGGATTCTATGGAATTGGCTCTAAACTATATGACGGACGACGTAGTTATATCCGACGGAACGGTCAGTTCTTTTGGCGGACATACGCGCTCGCATATTTATCTTCCAGAGTATTACGAGGGACGTAAAGTAAATGCTATTATCTACGACAACTGTAACGTGCCTTATGAATCTAATCTTCATTTTGGTAACAATATGGAGTATTTTGAAGGTATTCTTTCGCATCAAAACGTACTGGGAATTTATTTCCCGCAGAATAATCCGTACGTGGATAGTTTCAACGGATTTATATATTCAAAAAGCCAAGATGAATTTTTGTTGTATTATGCGCCGAAATTACATCAGAATGATACGATCGCCGTAATGGACGGATGTAGGGGGCTCTATAATTTTGCAATCAATTCAACAAGAGGATTGATCAAACTTATTCTTCCCAACAGTTTGGAATATCTTTATGAGAAATGTATTGTTAATACCGATATACAAACATTGAAGTTGCCGCCTTATATACGTTATATAGACGAGCGCGCCGTATTCAACAACTTCAGTCTAAAGGAGATAATTCTCGAGGGAGATATTTCAAGCCTCATTACTGACGAGACCTTTGTCAACGAGGATATAAAGGGCGTTGTTACGCGACCGAAACTTGTGGTATATCCTCAGTATTACTCAAATTACAAGGCGAGAGGTCTTGCCTACGAGATAGAAGTAATAGGGCAAGAGTATTTTGACGAAAAATACTTGTCAAGGGGAGAATAGTATGCCGAGAGTAGCAAAACCTAAGATAGATATTCCCAAAGACATATTCTTTAAATCAACCGTCAATGGCAGAGTGCTTGCCAGAGTAGTCGACGGCAGGTTGCTCTGCGCGCACAGAGTAATGACAAATACGCAAGCAAGCATTGACGCTTGGCAAGAGTTTGCTTCAATAGAAGACGCTTCAAAAAGCCTTGGCGTGCCGGCACCTGAGCATTTCGGTTGTCCTATAATCGACGCAGAACATCCTCGTATAGATTGGAGTACATATAGAGGTGGGTATTATATACCTAAGAAAGTGTGAGCAGGAGAAGTTATATTAACCGGGTGTGTACAGGATGTACACATTCGGTTGGGTAATGGGGAATAAATTACAAAATATATCCGACACTATTCACTATTTTATTCCCTATTCATTATTATCTTGTCATTTCGACTGGAGCGAAGCGTAATGGAGAAATCTCATACGGATTTAGACCTCTCGACTTCGCTCGAGGTGACAGGACGTGCGTCACAACCTAAAATATACGCAATGACTTTGGCAAGCAAAGTCATTGCTTAAATGTACGGTTGGACTTCGCCTTACCGACCAAGCGAAAATGTCGCAAGGCTCCATTTTGTCGGTACTTAATAATCGGATATAGACCTCTCGACTACGCTCGAGGTGACATAAAAAGGTTGGTAGAGGTGACTTTGAAATATAAGGACCTATTAGTCGCTTTCACCTAAAAGGTAATCAGTCGTGACTTCAAAGTAGCGGGAGAGGGCTACTATAGCATTTGCATTGGGTTGACATTTGCCATTTTCCCAGTGGTTGATAGAAGTTTGAGTTAGATTTGTTTTTTTAGCAAGTTGGTCTTGAGATAAATTTTTACTTGTTCTTAATTCTTTTAATCTTTTATTAAATATAGTTAAATCTACAAAAAGATCGTCAGCGCGGTGCAACATAGTATTATCGTCAGTTACTTTTAAAATGTAATCAACGCTTACTTGAAAATATCTTGACAAAATTATTATTGCTTTCGCACTGGGAATTTGATTACCGATTTCCCAAGAACTTATTACGCTTTTTCCGTATCCAATCTCTTTGGCAAGTTGTGGCTGTGATACGTTGAATTCTTTTCGTAGTTTTTTGATATTTGATGCAAACTTTTCTTTCATAATTAAATTTTCCCGCTATTTTAATTAAATATCAATTGACTTTCCGTTATATGCATTATATAATATAATCAAAATAATGGGAAAGAGAGGAAGTAATATTATGTCACATTCAAAAATTATACAAAGTCTATATGATTCAGTAGACGAGAAAAAAATGGTTGAGGAAGTCGAATATACGAAGCAATTAGACGAGTTAGTAAAGTGGGAAAAAATACTTGCTAAGTATGTAGGGGATGATAAAAAATTCAATGAGATATTCCTTAACTATACCATAGAAGAGGCGTCGCTTGGATGTGTAATAAGCAGGCAGTACTTTAGAGAAGGCTTTTTGTGCGGAGCAAGGTTAGCGCTTGAAATTTGCGGTTTTGAAAGGGCGGAGGAGTAATGCCTTATCTTCAAGAAGATGGCAAGTAAAAGTGAAGAAGTATTTAAGCGAATAGAGACTTCTCGACGGCGCTCGAGGTGACATAAAAGGTTGTCGAGATGACAAAATAGTTAATCTTCGTCGTCCTCGTCCTCTTCGTCCTCAAATTCGATACATTTTAATAAACGCTCCGGCATAGGGATAGAATTTTCAAAAGAAAACGTACCGTAAGGAGTAATTATTTTCTTTTCTTGAGTATCGTATTTATATATAAAGAATGCAATACGGCAAGGGCAAACGGCTTCTTGCGGTTCGTCATACAATTCACATATTTTTTCTGTTCCGTCTAAATTCAGATATTGTTCTAAAAACGCGCACTGCCAATCCTTTTCTGGTAAATTAGATTCGGGTACTACAAATTCGCTCCAATCTATATTATTCGAAGAATCATTGATAATCATTTCTATCAAATACAATTCTTCATTATAATCATAACACTCAAAAAATTGTACTTTGCTTTTCATAATATACTCCTTTTAGATCACTACAAAGTTTCCCGGTGTGATAAATATAAAACTGATAATTGCAAGTAGGACTACTACGACGACTTGGTGTAAGGCGTAGACCCATATTGCTATCTTGCCCCAAAAGGCAAACGGCTTATACCAATCGTATTTTCCTAGGTGAGGCAATAGAGATTTTTTCTTGGGATAGATTAGCACTCCAAGAGCGGCGCCGAGCAACATATATCCTGTCGTTGGGAAGATAGGGTAATAGTCTCCCGAGAAGAAGTTGTTGCGGTTGCCGAGCATAAATTCGCCGATAAAGAACAAGTTGTTGTCTTGGGCGAAGGCTTGCGGATTTGCCTTATACGTTGCCATAAAGCCTGCGTTCATAGTAATTATCATTATGCCGACAAACATACACACGCCTGCGGTAATCATTTTGTTGTGACAGCACACAGTGTCTATCAGCCACCAAAGCAGTATGGAAAATGCAAACATATGCAGTATGCCAAACTTAATATCAGCGTCCATAAAATAAGACACGATAGTGATTATGCCTGCGATAATGCACGCTTGCACGCCTCTTTTGAGATTACTGCGCGAAAACGAACAGGATATGCCGCATAGGAGGGCGAATATCCACACGACTATATGTTGGGTTGTGGAGCGCAAGAGGGAACTATTTATATATTCTTGCGCAAGATATACGATTTGAATTACGCTCTCTTTGCCGGTGGCTATCCAAGCCTTGTCAAATAGGTCGGCAATGTCGTACATAAAATGGTCAAAGACCATCAACAAAACGCAAACTCCCCGCAAAAAATCCAACTCCCAAATTCGTTGGGAAGACTTTGACTCAAGTCTATTGGACCTTTTGAGGAGAGCGCTATTCATAGATTATTGAATTTTGTCTACGCCTACGTATTTTCTCAATACTTCAGGTATTACGATACTTCCGTCGGCTTGTTGGAAGTTTTCGAGAATTGCGGCGGTAGTTCTGCCGACCGCCAAGCCGCTACCGTTGAGAGTATGCACAAGTTTTACTTTGCCGTCTTTATCTCTGTATCTTATGCTTGCGCGTCTTGCTTGGAAGTCTTCATAGTCCGAGCAGGACGAAATCTCTACGTATCTGTTGTAAGACGGCATCCATACTTCAATGTCGTAAGTCTTTGCCGAGCCAAATCCTAAATCGCCTGTGCAAAGGCAAACAACTCTATACGGTATTCCGAGAAGTTGCAAAATCTTTTCGGCGGAGTTGGTCAAATGCTCAAGTTCTGCATAACTTGTCTCGGGAGTTGTGAACTTGACAAGTTCGACTTTGTTGAATTGGTGTTGGCGGATAAGACCTCTGGTATCTCTGCCTGCGCTGCCTGCTTCGCCTCTGAAGCAAGCGGTGTACGCGCAATACTTGATAGGCAAAGCGTCATAGGGGAGTATCTCGTCTCTGTGAAGATTGGTTACCGGTACTTCGGCAGTAGGGACGAGATAAAAGTCCTGTCCTTCGTTGTTGACGTAATACATATCTTCGGCGAATTTGGGAAGTTGTCCCGTGCCTATCATAGCGTTTTTGTTTACCATAAAAGGAGGAAATACTTCGGTATATCCGTTTGCGGTATGCGTATCTAGCATAAAGTTGTAGATTGCTCTTTCAAGTCTTGCGCCGAGACCTTTGTATACGGTAAATCTTGCGCCCGATATTTTGCTTGCCCTAGGCCAGTCGCACAGATCTTTTTGCTCTGCAATATCCCAGTGCGGCTTTGGCTCAAAGTCAAATTTGGTGGGCTCGCCCCATCTTCTTACTTCGACGTTGTCGTCACTGTCACTGCCGATAGGTACTTCTTTGTTGGGGAGATTGGGTATGGTCAGCATTATTTCGCTGATTTTGCTTTCCACCTCGTTGAGCCTTGCGTCAATTGCTTTTATATCCTCGCCGAGTTCTTTCATCTCGGCAATCTTTGCAGCCTTCTCGTCACCCTTAAGAGAGGGAATGAGTTTGGACACTGCATTCTTGGTTGCTTTCTTTGTTTCGCCGTCTTGAATGAGGGCTTTTCTTTCGCCTGCAAGCGCGCCAAGACCTTCAAGGTCAAACTTGCCGCTTCTGTGTGCCAATCTTTGCTTCACTTCTTCAATGTTTTCACATACAAACTTTAGGTCTAACATATGTCCTCCGAAATTCTCATCAAGTTCGTACGACATCTTGCTACTGATTTGCGCACTAAGTTCGTCTACGCATTTCGACGTACATAGAGTACGACGAAATCCCTATCCTCCTTATTGCACAAATCACTTACGCAATCTTGTCGTGTCACTTAATTCAAATTTCTATTTATTTTTTTAATCTAATTAAGTTCGCAAGACGTATTGCCGTATTCACTTAACTCAAGCCTCTAAAATCTTTTGACTTTCTTAAGGTCATACTTACGTATTGCCGTAGCACTTAATTCGAACATTTATTTTATTTTACTTTTTTATTTGCAGACTATATTGACAAGTCTCTTGGGTATTACGATTACTTTGACGACTTGCATATTGTCTATTGCGCTCTTTACTGAATCATTTTGCATTGCGATATTTTCTATCGTCTTGTTGTCGGCGTCGCTTGGTACGACTATCTTTGCTTTCATACGGCTGTTGACTTGCACTGCAAGTTCGTACTCGTCTTTGACGAGAGCGTTTTCGTCGCACAGCGGGTAAGTCATATCGAATACCGAATACTTACCGCCCATCTTCTCGTTGAGTTCTTCGGCAATATGCGGTACGAGGGGAGCGAGCAACAAAATCAAGTCGCTTATGCAAGCCTTGAAGAAACTTGCGTTTTTATCTCCGCCGAGGTTGTCGTATTTGTATAAGTCGTTGACGTATTCCATTATTCTTGCGACAGCCGTGTTGAATGAGAATGCTTTCATATCTTCGCTTACGCGCTTGATGGTGTAGTTGCGAGTATAATTGAGAGCCTTTTCATTTGCGCCCATTTGCTGGTTTTTGTTGTTGCAAGATATTGCTTTGTCGACGATTCTCTCAACTCTTTCGAGGAACTTGACGATAGATTCCATACCGTTGGCGCTCCACGGACCGCCTTCGATATAACTGAAACCAAACATAAGATACAGTCTGAACGCGTCGGAGCCGAATTTGCTTACGTAGTCGTCGGGAGAGATTATATTGCCTCTCGACTTGGACATCTTAAAGCCGTCAGGACCGAGTATGGTGCCTTGGTGAACGAGAGACTTGAAAGGCTCGTCAAATTTGAGGTAACCCATATCGCGAAGCGCTTTGGTGAAGAAACGCGCGTACAGCAAGTGCATACAAGCGTGTTCCGCTCCGCCGATATATTTGTCGACAGGCAACATCTTGTTGATGATTTCGGGATCGAAAGCCATCTTGTCGTTGTGTGCGTCTGGGTATCTCAAATAATACCAACTTGAGCATACGAAGGTGTCCATAGTGTCGGGGTCTCTTGTTGCCTTGCCGCCGCACTTAGGGCAGGTGGTATTCATAAACTCTTCGCAACTTGCAAGAGGAGATTTGCCGTTGGGTTTAAACTCCACGTTGTAGGGGAGCGATACAGGCAAGTCCTTTTCGGGTACGGCTACTTCGCCGCACTTGTCGCAGTATACTATAGGTATTGGAGCGCCCCAATATCTTTGGCGTGAGATAAGCCAGTCGCGCAATCTGTAATTGGTCTTGAGTTGTCCTTGCTTTTTGCTCTCAAGCCATTTGACTATCGCAACTTTGCCTTCTTCCGAAGTCATTCCGTCAAACTGCGTATTTGTGTTGCAGATTACGCCGTATTCGCAATATGGAAGTTCGTCGGCAGAGCCGTCTTTGGACTTGATAACTCTGCGTATCTGCAAGCCGAATTTCTTAGCAAAGTCATAGTCTCTTTCGTCGTGCGCCGCTACGCCCATTACAGCGCCGGTGCCGTAGGAGTAGAGTACGTAATCGCCTATCCAGATAGGCACTCTTTCGCCGTTGACAGGATTGATGCAATATGCGCCGGTAAATGCGCCGGTCTTTTCTCTCGTCGTCGACATTCTGTCGATCTCGGATATCTTTGCGCAATTTTCTTTGTATGCTTTTACTTCGGCGAGGTGTTCGGGAGTGGTAATCTTGTCTACGAGCGGGTGCTCGGGAGCAAGTATGACGTACGACACGCCGAATACCGTGTCGGCTCTCGTCGTGAATACGCTGAAAGTGTCTCCGCTTTCGCACTTAAATTCTATCTCTCCGCCTGTGGATTTGCCTATCCAATTGCGCTGCATAGCCTTGGTTTTTTCCGGCCAGTCGATCGTGTCGAGACCTTGAAGGAGTTCTTCGGCATACTTGGTAATTTTGAAAAACCACTGGGTAAGGTTTTTTCTTATTACCGTAGTGCTGCATCTCTCGCAAGCGCCGTCTACGACTTGCTCGTTGGCAAGTACGGTGTTGCACGAAGGACACCAGTTTACAGGCGCTTCTTTGCGGTATGCTAGTCCGTTTTTGTAAAGTTGCAAGAATATCCACTGCGTCCACTTATAGTAATCGGGCATACAGGTCTTTATCTCATAGTCCCAATCGAAAGATGCGCCCATTGCTTTGAGTTGTCTTTCCATAGTGTCTATGTTTTTGAGCGTGCTGTCTTGCGGGTGAATGCCTGACTTGATAGCGTAGTTTTCAGCAGGCAAGCCAAAGGCGTCAAAACCCATAGGCTGGAATACCTCTTTTCCGTTCATTCTCATAAAGCGAGCGTAACTGTCCGACGGTCCGTAGTTGTACCAGTGACCTGCGTGCAACTTTGCGCCCGAAGGGTAGGAGAACATCTCCAATACGTAATATTTATCTTTGATTTTTGACTTGTCAAAGGAATAGAGTTTTGTATCCGCCCATTTCTTTTGCCACTTTTGTTCAATGCCGATAAAATCCATAGCAACTCCAAAATATTTAAAATTTATTATATATATAATATATCCCCTTAATTTATTTGTCAATAAATTTGCGTCATTTTGGGATTGCCGTCGAGGCTTTTTCCTTAATCAAAATTTTTAATAAAATATATTCAAAAAGTAGTGTATTTCGTTGAATTGTGCTAAAATTAGTTGAAATGAGAGATTTGGAGACAAAGTATGAAGATAAGCGAATTGTTCAAACAAAAAAAAGTCGTATATTCCTTTGAGATTTTCCCCCCAAAGGTCAACGACGATATAAATAAAATATACAAGACCTTGGCGGACCTCAAAGACGTAAGTCCGGATTATATTTCTATCACTTACAGCGCAGGCGGCAGCAAAAACTCCCGCACGAAAGAGATTGCGCAAATCGTCAAGGATGAGTACGGCATAGAGCCGCTCGCGCACCTCACTTGCATAAATTCTACGAGAGAAGAAGTGGCGAATGCTTTGCAAGGACTTGTGGATATCGGCGTGCAGAACGTGCTTGCATTGCGCGGTGACAAAATAGAGGGCGAAGTCAAAAGCGACTTTCAATACGCAAGTCAGTTGACAGAATATATCAAGCAAAACAGCGATATGGACGTCGCAGGCGCTTGCTATCCCGAGGGACACCCCGAAAGCGCGAATATGGTCGAAGATATACGCAACCTTAAAATCAAGGTCGACAAGGGCGTGTCGCACCTCAATTCTCAACTCTTTTTTGACAACGACGATTATCTCAAATACCTCGATATGGTGCGTCTTGCAGGCATAGATATACCAATCCAAGCGGGTATTATGCCTCTTGTGAGGGCGTCGCAATTCGGCGGTATCGTCAAGACTACGGCGGCTAAACTTCCGTCAAAGATATCGCGTATGTACAACAAATTCGCCGACGACCCCGAGGCGCTTATGGAGGCGGGTATCGCGTACGCTACCGATCAAATCGTCGATTTGCTCTCAAGCGGCGTCGACGGAATACACCTCTATATTATGAACAACGCATACGTCGCAAGAAGAATTACCGAAAATATCAAACCCATAATAGACAAACTCAACGGCGTGAAATAACAATAATATGAAGATAGAAAAGAGCGAACTTTTGAGATATCTCGGATATAAAGGTCAGGAGTACGGCGAGAATATCGAGCGTAATATCGACCGCGCCATATCTATTTGTCTTGAAAAGATTACTCCGAGAAGCGTAATCAAAAAGTACGCGCTTGTCAAAGAGCCTCTTTCGCTAAAGGGCGCAAATATGACATTGCAAGGGCAGGATATCGCAAGACATCTTGAAGACTGCAACGAGGCGTATATTCTCGGCGCGACGGTGGGATTTGAGATAGAAAAAACCGTCAATAAATTGATGAACGAAAATCCTTTGCTGGGAGTGATCGTCGACAGCGCAAGCATTTGCGCAATCGAGAGTTATTGCGACGACTTGTGCGAAGAATTGCAAAGACAAAATGCAAAGCAGTTGACTTGGAGATTTTCCTGCGGATACGGAGACTTTCCGCTGGAGCAACAAAAGGACTTTGTGCGATTGCTGGAGATGCAAAAGCGCATAGGCGTGTTTATCAACGAAGACAGTTTTATGATGACGCCGCAAAAGTCAGTTACGGCAATTATCGGCGTGAAGGAAAGCGCAAGAGAAGATACGCAATCAAGAGGGTGCGCAGGCAAATGCGGAAATTGCGGAAACGTGACTTGCCAATATCGCAAAGTTTGAAGTTATTAACTGGGATGGCGAGAAAGCGGATATAGACCCTTCGACTACGCTCAGGGTGACAATAAAATACGGATGAGATCTCTCGACTACGCTCGAGATGACAATATACACACTGGAGCGACCGCATAGATTAGTTATATTTTTGTCTGTGCGAGGGCGAGATGAAGGCAAAGTCAAAGTTAAGTAAAGACTGCGGAGATTGGTGTGATTTTCGTACGTGAGACGGTAACCGAGCGGTGAGCGTACTATATGTACGTGATCCCGAGGGCATCCAGTCTTTAGGACGGAAGGCGCGCCGATATACGCAGTCGAGAAAGGATAGTATGAAATTCAAAGATAAAATCAAAAACTCAATAGTATTGCTTGACGGCGCTTTGGGTACTCAACTTCAAAAGAGAGGACTCGAGGGCGGAGCAATCCCCGAAAGGCTCAACGTGGAAAATCCGCAGTTGATATATTCCGTCTGCAAAGAATACGTCGACAGCGGAAGCGATATAGTCTATACCAATACCTTTGGCGCAAATAGAAAGAAACTCAAGGATTCTCAAGAAGTCGAAACTTTGATAAAAGCAGGCGTGAAGATTGCAAGAGAGGCGGCAGGTGAGAAACTCGTTGCGCTGGATATAGGACCGTCGGGCGCGCTGATAGAGCCGCTGGGGACTATGACTTTTGACGAGGCGTACGAACTCTTTAAAGAACAAGTGCTGGCAGGTAAGGACGGCGCTGACCTGATAATCATTGAGACTATGAGTGACCTTTACGAACTCAAGGCGGCGCTGCTTGCCGTCAAGGAAAACTGCGATTTGCCTGTTATGGCAAGTATGACTTTTGACGAAAGCGGACGTACTTTCACAGGCTGTAGCGTTGAGGCGTTTGCAATCACTGCAAGCGCGTGGGCGGACGCTTTGGGTATCAACTGTTCGTTGGGTCCTGAGCAACTTTTGCCAATTATGCAAAGGCTTGTCGATAATACGGATTTGCCGGTGTTCATTAAGGCAAACGCGGGACTTCCCGACAGCGAAATGAATTATTCAGTATCAGCGCAAGAGTTTGCAAGCATATATGAAAAATATATAGATATGGGTGTAGGTATACTCGGCGGGTGCTGCGGTACTACTCCTGAGTATATTGCAAAACTTGACGAACTTCGCAAATTTAAAAAGATAGGAAAACGAAATAGAAAATACAATACGGCGGTGTGCAGCGCAACCAAAGTAGTGTATATAGACGGCGTAAAGGTGATAGGCGAAAGAATAAATCCCACAGGCAAAAAGGCAATGAAGCAGGCGCTTATTGACAGGGATTTTGACTATATTGCCACACAGACGATAGAGCAAGTCGAAGCGGGAGCGGAGATTTTGGACGTCAACGCAGGACTTCCGCAAATAGACGAAAAGCAAATGCTCACTGAGATGGTAAAGTATATCCAGAGCCTAACGGACGCGCCGCTTCAAATAGATTGCGGAAAGCCCGAAGCAATTGAGAGCGCGTTGAGATATTACAACGGTAAGCCTATCGTCAATTCCGTCAATGCCGAAGAGAAGTCTTTGACTGGTATATTGCCCATCGTAGCCAAGTACGGCGCAAGCGTCGTAGGCTTGACTATCGACGAAAAGGGAATACCCAAGACGGTGGAAGAAAGGGTGCGTCTCGCCGAAAAGATAATAGAGCGAGCAAAGAGTTTTGGCATAAGAGAAGAGGACGTGTATATCGACTGTCTTACGCTGACCGTAAGCGCAGAACCCGACCAAGCAATGAATACGCTCAAAGCAATTGAGATACTCAAGAGTAAATACAATATCAAGACAGTGCTTGGCGTGTCAAATATATCTTTCGGTCTGCCTGCAAGACAGATTGTCAACACGGCGTTTTTGACTATGGCAATGCGAGCGGGTCTAGATTTGCCGATACTCAATCCTAATATACCCGAGAATATGCAAGCCGTCGACGCTTTTAACGTGCTGACTTGCAAGGATAAAAATTGTATGGCTTATACCGCTAAGTACGCGGATTACGTGGGTACGCAGATTGTCAAAAAAGATACCGCAAAGAGTGACAGCGCAGGCGGGGATAAAGATATATTTTATTGCATAGAAAAGGGACTTGACAGAGCGAGCGCGTTGACGGCAGAATTGCTCAAGACCCACGACGCATTGAAAGTCATTGACGATTATCTCATACCTGCATTGAATAGGGTGGGAGATAACTACGAAAAGGGCAAGATTTTCCTGCCGCAACTTATCGCGTCGGCAGACTGCGCCAAGGCTTGTTTTGACGTAGTTAAGAAGAGCCTGCCTGTCGGTACTAATACCGAGAAGGGCAAAATCGTGCTTGCCACAGTCAAAGGCGACGTACACGATATCGGCAAAAATATCGTCAAGACTGTGCTTGAAAATTACGGATATAAGGTCATCGACCTTGGCAAAAACGTGCCGCCTATGACCGTAGTTGACGCCGTGAGAGACAACAATATCAAGTTGTGCGGACTGTCGGCGCTTATGACTACGACTGTGGAGAATATGCAAGAAACGGTGAGACTTCTCAAAGAGCATTGCCCCAATTGCAAAGTTATGGTAGGCGGAGCAGTGCTGACAGAAGAGTATGCAATGCAGATTGGCGCAGACAAGTATTGCAAGGACGCCAACGTAAGCGCGAGGTATGCTGGTTGGGTGTTTGGTCAGGCTGAACAGCACTAAAAAGTATCTTTTCCGCCGACTGGCACTCCGTCTCACGCTCATCGTACATCAAGTACGACTCGGCTCGCCGAACCGCCATTCAACGAAAAATCTTTCTTTTTATAGGCTGTTCATCTGCATAAACATCAACAGTGTGTGGTTATCAATTCTGTTGATACTGCCAATAAGGACATATATAAGTATATAGGTTATAATGATATGAAAAGAATTTTGCAAGTAGTAGGCGCTATAATAGTCAAAGACGGCAGAATTTTAGCCGTCAAGCGCGGCGAAAATAAAAATAAAGCCGTGGCATTTAAGTACGAGTTCCCTGGTGGGAAAATCGAGCAGGGCGAAACTCCTGAGCAAGCGCTCAAAAGAGAACTTCTTGAAGAAATGAATTACGATATCGAAGTGGGCGAGAAGTTTATGTCCGTGTCTTATGAATACGACGACGTGATAGTCAATTTGCATACTTATCTTTGCAAACCTTTATCAGATTGTTATACTCTCAACGAACATATCGACGACAAATGGCTTTTGCCAAAAGACCTTTTTAGCGTGGAGTGGGCGCCGGCAGATTATGATGTAATATCCAATTTAAGTAAAAGACAATTTTAGTTGATTTTTATAACATATAAGATAACGTGCAAGATAACATACAAGATAACGTGTAAGACGCTTAAAGTAAAATATTTTTATTGTCTAGAAAAGTTCAAAATCTAATCGTCCGTTAGACCCAAAAGATAATCGGTGGATACGTCAAAATATTGCGCAAGTTTAAATATAGCCTCGGCGCAAGGCTCTTGTTTTCCTGTTTCCCAATAACTGATAGAAGCATTGCTTAAGTTTAAGTCTTTTGCAAGCAAATTTTGACCGACGTTTTTTTCGGTTCGCAAAGATTTAAGCCTTTCTCCAAATACCTTTCTATCAAATTCTTTCATATAAAATAATTTTAACAATAATTAGAGAAAAATACTTGACTTCTAATTATAATTAGAATATAATGACTTTAATCAGGGGTGATAAGCCCATATAATAAGGAGAGAAAAATGAAAGTAGTAAGTTGGATTTTATTTGTTTTGTCGATATTGGTAATACCTGTGTTTGCAATAATCGGCGCGTTGGGTATCACAGAAGATTCAATGACAGACCTGATAATTATAGGCGTTGTGTTCTTCTTCATACTTGGTTTTTTGAGCCACATTGCAATTGGATTTAGTCACGGTGAGTATGATACTGCGGCAAAGGCAGTATTCTATGCTTCTTTTCCCGCTTTTATAATACCTTTTATAGCGGTATTTCTTATATTGATGTTTATAAAGTTTTTAGATTGGGTAGTATATTTGTTTACCGACAAGCACTACGTACTGTCGGCAGTAAACTTTATCTTGGAGCACGCATTAGGCATCAAAATGAATAAAGGCGGAAGTTCAAGCAGTGGTAAATCGAATAATGAAGAGGTCGTAATTGTCCAAGACTCTGTCAGGGAAGCAAAGTTGAAATTTGTCGAGAAAAGCCAAGACTATGATCCAGACTCCGCAACTTATAGACAGTATTTTGACAGATATAGAGATGAATTGGGATATTACTGGCGTACTTATGATAATGGAGTTAATTTTGTAAAGGAAGACGATCTAGACAAACTCAATCGGGGTGATCCACTTCTGTAATAATTCATATATTTATACCTCGTAAGTCCGACATTGTCGGACTTATTTTATTATATTGCTTTTGCAAATAATTCGCCGAAATCGGCGAATATTTTGAACAACTTAGATTTTAAATATAATCGTCAATACTTCGTTGCTATATTCGGCAGTGATTTCGCCGCCTAATTGTTTTGTGAGTTGTTTTGCGATAGATAAGCCAAGACCTGTGGAATACTTGCCGTTTTCCACAGTAAAAAATCTGTCGAAGAGTTTTCCGACATCGACGTTGTTGAGATTGCGCGCGGTGTTGGAAAAACTTATTGTTCCGTCTTCTTTTACATTGACGGAAAAGTCGCCGTCACTGTACTTAATCGCATTTTCGATTATGTTTGAAAAGATTCTTGTCAAAGAGTTTTTGTCGGTGATACGTAGCACGGCGCTTTCGCAAGCGGTTATTTTTGGTATGATATCTCTTTGGCAAAATTTAGTATAAAAAGAAAACAAAGTCTCTTGCAATAAGCAGTTGACGTCAAGTTTTTCAAATTGTTGGTTTTTTTCTGAAGTCGTATTTGTTGCGACAGAATATTTAAAGAGTTCTTCCGACAGCGTTTTGAGCGCATTTGCCCTTTCGGATATTATCGCAAGATATTTATCTATTTTGTCGCGACTTGTTTCTTCTTTTATCATATCGGTATATCCGCATATCGCGGTAAGGGGAGTGCGTATATCGTGGGCGACGTTGGTAATTGCCGACTTGAGTTCTTTATCGCCGTTGACATACGTCAGTTCTTTTTCTCTCAACTCGCTTATCTTTGCATTTAGCGAGCAGGCAAGAGCGGATATATCTTTGTCGGCGCAAGATATATTTATCAAAGCGTTGGTGTTGCCTTGAATCAACTTGGAGAATTGCTCTTTTATTTCTTTTGCGGCTTTTTTCATTATCAGTATTTTTGCGGTCAGTATTATAAGGGCGATGGCAATCGCCAAACTTAAAAGTATCAAAAATATTTCCATAATCTCTCCTTTGCTTTCTTTATATCAGTCTTCTTGAATAATTTTATTCCTATTTATGCAGTAATGTCAATGTAGGAAAAGCATTTGTTAGGTAGCGTTGCGCAATCGTCAATGAGATTGCGCAACGCAAATTTAGGGGGTTATGTCACTTTAAATTAGTTTTGTTGAATATAAGCATACCCGCGCCGTTGGTCGCGCATATCCAGCCAAGGTTGTAAAGCATCGGTTGCCATCTGAAGTCGTAGTTGAGAGTAATTTGCAAGTCTTGTCCAGTCGGCAAGAAATCTAACATAAATTTGCAAAAGTCAAGCGTAGACTTTCCCGGCAACTCGGGATTGGGAACTTTTTTGTAATAAGGTATGCCAAATAATTCTGCGTCCACGTAAATATAAGGCGGTATGCTCAAAACAGCGTCAAAGACGAATATGGCGAGGAAATAACTTACTATAATCAACGATAGCGAAATGAGTAGCGCAGCGATTTGGTTCTTGCTTGTCATAGTGATAAAAGTAAATATAGAAGAGTATGCAAGTACCATTAGCGCACCTTCCGATATAAGCAAATATATATTCTTTGCGGGGACGGTGATCTTGCCAAACAGCGGAAGTGTAAGTATGCAGAAAAATAGTTGATAGACTATAATGAGCGCAATAGATATTATGCTTGTCGTCAGCAAGTTGGCGGCGTATATTTGGCTTTTCCTATAACTTATTATGATTTTGTTTTTCAAAGTCCCATTTTGAAAGTCCGCACCGAAGATCACGCTACAGATCACGGCGACGGTTGCGGCGGGTATGGGAAGACCTATCAAGCCATATCCGAAAGCAAGTATTTCCGCGCTCGATTCCGATATGGGGGTGTAAGGGACAAAGCGTATTATTATAGGCGTCAAGATTGAATACAAAATATACGCGGAAAAGAATATCCAAAAAGTTGCGCTTTTGACCAATCTTGTGAAATTGGCGCGTAATAATTTTATCATTGGGGTCTTCCTCCTTTAAAAATTTTGTTACTTGATATTCGACTTTTTGAAGACGGCTATTCCTACGCCGCTCGTTGCTGTAATTAAACCTAGTGAGTACAGAAGCATTTGCCAGGTGTGAGAATATCCTCCGTTTGATATTTGCGCGCTCTGTCCGCTTGGGAAGAAATCAAGCAAAAATTGGCAAAAACCGCGTACCGCTTTACTCGGATAATACGGATTAGGGACGTCGGTCAAAAGTACGTCGCCGAATTCGTCGCGCATTAAATTGCCAAATTCGTCTATCATAAAGTCTTTTATGAAAGGCGGAATATTATTTGTATAATAGTGGGCAGCAAAGGCTATAAGCGCTCCGCAGGTCAATACTACTAACGAGATTATTACTGCGGCGGTGGAGTTTTTGCTAACCATTACTATCAAGGTCATTACCGCAGAGTACGTCATAAGCATAAGCGCGCCGTTGACTAACATCCAAATTATCGTACTTGCGGACGACGTGAACTTGCCGAGCAACGGCATTCCCAATATGAAGAATACCAAAAGATAAATTACGCTCAGCGCAAGCGATAAAATCATCATTGTCAAAAGGTTGGCAAGATAGATATAAGTCTTTGACTGACCGATAATGATTTTATTTTTTAAAGTTCCGTTGTGAAAATCTGCGCTGAAGATAATGCAGCATAAAAGCGCTATGAGTACTCCTTGCATCGGAAACCATTCTATACCGTAATTGAGCGAAAGCATTTTGTCGCTTGTTATACGTTCAAAACTACTGTTTTCAATAACCGCGATAATAATGGGATATAATGCGTATAATGCTACCAATATCCAAAAAGTCGCGCTTTTTATTACTCTTGCAAAATTGGCTTTAAGGAGTTTAATCATTACTTTCGCCTCCCAGAAGATTGATATAATAAGACTCCAAAGTTTCGTCTTTTTCGCTTACTTTGATAAGCGTAATGCCGTGGCACTTGAGAATATCGCTCAATGCAGATATACTTATCTCGCCGTAAAGTTCGCCTTCCGTGGGGGAAGTAAGTTTGTATTGCAGATGCGTTTTGTCGAGAGCAGAGCAAAGTTCGACGGCGGTGTCGACTTTGAATACGATACGCTTTTTGAGACTGTCCTCGAGTTGGTCTTTGGTGATTTCTTTGAGTATCTTGCCTTTGTCGATAAAGCCGTAGTGCGTGGCTATTTTGGAAAGTTCGTCGAGAATATGGCTTGAGATCAAAAAGGTAATGTTACGTTCTTTGTTAAGTTTGAGTATGATTTCCCTTATTTCCACTATGCCTTGCGGGTCAAGTCCGTTGATAGGTTCGTCAAGCACGACGAAGTCTGGATCGGAGGCTAGCGCCATTGCAATACCAAGTCTTTGGCGCATACCCAGAGAAAAATTGCGGATGGGCTTTTTGCCGGTATCTTTGAGGTCAACCATTTCAAGGAGTTTGTCAATTCCGTCAAACGACGGTTTGCCAAGCAACAAAAATTGCTGTTTGAGATTGTCTTTGGCGCTCATACTGCCGTATAGCGCGGGGGATTCGACAATCCCGCCCATTCGTCTGCGAGCGCTGTAAATCTCTTTGCCAGTATATGGCGCGCCGAATATTGAATAAGTACCTATCGTAGGTGATTGAAGCCCGCAGATAATACGTATCAACGTGGTTTTACCTGCGCCGTTTTTTCCGACGAGTCCGTATATTGCGCCTTGAGGCACACGCATATTTACGCCGTCGAGAGCGAGATACTTGCGGTACTTTTTGGACAAACCGTCCGCCGTTAAACAATATTCCATAGTAGGCTCCTTTGATTGTCGGTACTCAATGCGCTCCTGGTATAAGATAGCCCAACGCATTCGTACTTTGATATTTGCGTACCTTTATATTATCGTAAATAAATCAAGGAATTTATAAAAAAACGTCAATATTTTGTTAAGATTTTAATTTATATCCGATACCCCATACCGCTTGAATGTAGTCTTTGTCAGTCGCCGTCTTGAGTTTTGCGCGCAAGTTGGCAATATGAGTGCGCAACGAACTCTCTTCGCAGTCGGGCGTGAGGTCTTCGATTTGGGTCATTATTGCGTCTTTGGAAAAGACTTTGTCGGGATTTTGCATAAGAGTATAGAGTATTGCAAATTCCGTCTTTGTGAGTTTGAGGGGCGTACCTTTTACGCTTGCGCTGTAAGTCGAAAGGTCTAACGATATGTCTTCAAATTCAAGCCTGTCCTTTTTGCGCGCGCTTTCTCGCAGGTGCACGCTTATTCTGGCAAGCAGTTCCTTTATATCAAAAGGCTTGGTCACGTAATCTACCGCGCCGGAAAGCAATAAGTTGACTTTGTTGTCGATATCTACTTTGGCGCTCACGACGATAACTGGGATGTTTTGGATTTTCGGCAAGAGTTCCTCGCCCGAGAGCCCCGGCAACATAAGGTCGAGCAAAATCAAATCGGGGCGGTTGTTTTGAATTACGTACAGCGCTTCAGTACCCGAATAGGCTCTGGCAACCGCGTAGTTGTTTTTTTCCAACAACTCTTGCAACATATCGCCAATGTATACGTCGTCGTCAATTATCAATATCGTTTTATTTTGCATACAAGCCTCGTTTGAATAAAAATCATTAGTTTTAGTATATTTTACTTTTTGAAATTTGTCAATATGGGATTGAGATTTCTCCGCGCCGCTACCGACCAAGCGAAAATGTCGTAAGGCTCCATTTTGTTGATACTTAATAAAAGGATTAGATCTCTCGACTACGCTCGAGATGACGGGGCGTGCGTCACAACCTAAATATACGCAATAACTTTGGCAAGCAAAGTAATTGCTAGACGTATGGTTGGACTTCGCCCTACCGACCAAACGAAAATGTCGCAAGGCTCCATTTTGTCGGTACTTTTTAAACGGATGGAGACCTCTCGACTACGCTCGAGGTGACATAATTGATATTTTTATTTAGTATAGGTTTTTTTTTGATTAAGTTGGACATAATTGCAGTATGAGAGAAATTATCAAACACATTGATGAAGTAAAAAGAAGAGTGGGGCTTATCGTAGGTCAGCCCTTGACTTTTGAGGTAAACAAAGGTCGCAATAAGTTTGTCAAATTCGACGGATATATTCAGGACGCATATCCCGCGATATTTACAGTGCGGTGTATGATAGAGGGCGAGGAAGAATTGCTTTCTTATTCATACAATGATATACTGACTCGCAACGTTCGGATAAATAAAAAATAGTTTTTGTCATAATGCCGTATTCAACGCAATATACTATGGTGTAAAAACAACAGTGCGGAGGATATATGGCAATCAATACAATATTTAAGAGCGTAGGCTCGGATTATGAAAGAAATCTGGACGGAAAACAAATAGTAACGCAATGCAACTTTGACACGACGTCCAAGGGCGGTGTGACGAAAGTGTGCGCCTTGTCGAGCGACGCTCAAATCACCAAGGTGCAGGCGCTGTCAAAACAAATCAAGATAAGCGGAAGAGTTTCGCTCAAACTCGTCTATCTTGACGGCGAAGGCAGACTTGGCAGTTTTGACTATATCTCCGACTTCTCGGAAGACATTGCCGACGATGCGGTAATCGCAGATATGCCGTGCTTGGTAAGAGCAAGTATAGTAGACAGCGTGTCGAGCATATCGGGAGCGGAAATAAAGGTGCAGACGGTGGTCGAATTATCGCCTACGGTCGTGGAAATAAGTACCGTCGAACTTCTTGAAGAAGGCGAGGGCGCTTTGGCTTTGCGCAAAGAGCAGGACTATCAAAGATATATCGCTACTGTCAACGAAGAACTGGAAGTCAGCGAAGAATACGCCTGTGGAGCAAGAGTGGACGACGTGCTTTTCTATGATTCTAAAGTCTTGGTCTGCAACGTAGACAACGACGACGAAAAGTTGACGGTCAGCGGTCAATTGGAAATCAGCGTGATTTATTCCAGCGAAGGCGTTCAAGCCACTAAGAATATCAATTTGCCTTTTGTGCAAGAACTTGCAGCCAGAGGAGAGAATCTGCGCGCTTGCATAGTGGCAAATATTAAGGACAGCAGACTTATCATTGAGGGCAACGAAAACGACAATACTCTCAAGATGATAATCTGCATATCGTTGCAAGGATTCGTAATGCAAATCGAGAAGACTTCGGCAATAGTAGATTTGTATTCGCCCACCAACGCTTTGCAAGTAAGTAAAGAGACGATATGCTTTGACAGACAAAACGGCGTGATGCGTTTTGAGGAAAGAATAAGCGGAAGCGTGGCTGTCGACGACGGCGACGAGGGTATCAAGAATATCATAAGCAGTGTGGTCACTCAAAATACACTTTCCAATATTGTGGCAATGCAAGACTGCATACTTGCCGAAGGTATACTCAATACTTGCGTGATCTATATGAGCGAGGGCGGCAATATCAAGTGTATTCAAGTAGAATTGCCGTACTCATTGCAGTTTGACAAAGAGGGCGTAGCGTCAGGCGACGTACTTTGCGGAAGTGTAATTGCGACGGATTGCTCGCACAAAGTCAAGAGAGACAGAGAAGTTGAGTTGACGGCAAATATCGTATTGTCGGTATGCTCCAAAACACCAATAGAAAACGTAGTGATTAAGTCGCTTGAAGAGGGCGAGTGTCTTGAGGTCAACTCAAGCGCAATCAGCGTCTACCTCCCAAGTAAGGGCGAGAGTATATGGCAAGTTGCCAAGACTTTGGGTATGTCCATAGAAAGCATAATGGAGCAAAATCCAAATTTGAATGACGTAATGCAAGGTGACGAAAGAATCGTAATTTATCGCGAAGTGTAAAGCACATCAGAACGTCAATAACGTATTATAATAAGATCTCGCCGTGACGGCGAGGTCTTATGCTTTTTATTTTTATACTGATAGGATTTCTCCACTTCGGTCGTAAGGAGCGAAGCGACGGCATAGCGAGCAAGCAGATGCGTCTTGTGCGAGCAGCAATGACATCTGGGCTTGTCCCTTTACATAAAATTTGCACAATTTAGATTAGTTTTACAAGACGCGTATTGATATGGATAAGGCGTTATGATAAAATAATAATGAAGAGGTGTTGTATGGATAAGTTTATTCAGGGATGTATGCGAATTAAGGATTTGACGACCGCGCAAGTCAGAGAGTTGATTGACTCAAATTTGGAGATGGGTATCAACGTATTTGACCACGCGGATATATACGGCGGAGGGCAGTGCGAAACGCTTTTTGGCAAAGCCCTCAAAGAAGCGCCGCAGTTGAGAGATAAAATAATTCTGCAGACCAAGGGCGGTATCGTCAAAGATTTGTCTTGTCACAGATACGACAACAGCGCCAACTATCTAATTGATTGCGTACACAAGAGCCTCAAAAGACTTGGCGTGGAAAGGGTGGATAGATTTCTTATCCACAGACCCGACGCGCTTTTCAACCCCGAAGAGACGGCGAAAGCCTTTGACAGACTTGTGCAAGAGGGCGCGGTCAATGAGTTTGGCGTAAGCAATTTTGCCGGTAGTCAAATAGCGCTTTTGCAATCAAGTTGCAAACAAAAAATTCGATATAATCAAGTGCGCGTAAGCATATTCCATTGTCCTATGATAGAATACGGTGTCAATTACAACCGTTATAACGACGCAGGCGTCAACAGAGACGGCGGCACTCTTGATTATTGCAGACTAAACGACGTGCAAATACAATGTTATTCGCCGTATAAGGGCAATAAAAAATCTTTTATTGGCGATTTAAAATATCCTAGATTAAACAAACTTCTCAAAGAATTGGCGTTTAAATACGGCGTAACTCCCAATGCTATCGCAGCCGCCTGGTTGCTTAAGCATCCCGCCGGCTTTGCCGTCATAAACGGTACTACACAGCCCGAGCGCGTAAAACAAATTGCAAATGCAAAGGATATTACTTTGACGCGCGGGGAGTGGTACGAACTGTATCAGTCTTTAGGACGTAAGTTGCCGTGATGTCGCATTGAGCGTAGCGAAAGATCTTCTTTAAATATGATTAGATTTCTCCGCTACAATTGAAATTACAGAAATAATATGTTTTGTAATATTACTTATGAAATTTGATAAAATGGTTATATTTTTGTTCTGCCAATTACAAAGTCAATAGAGCAGTTAAGGCATTCAGCAATTTTTATTACGCTTTCTAACGAGGGCGTAGTCGTACCCTTTGACCAATAATACGCTACAGATTCTGAAATATTTGTTCGTTTACAAAGTTCATATCTTGAAATATCAAAATGCTTACAAAGAAAAGGCAGTCTGTCTTTGAAAGGCGGGCAGGTTAGAAATTCATTTATATGATTTTCTACGTCAATACCTAATAAGTTTTCCATAGTACATTGAAAATAATTTGCCATTCGTATGCTCATATCAAGAGATGGTATTTTTGTACCATTCAAATACTTATATATACTTGCCCTTGAGCAACCTATTATTTTAGCAAGAGTAGGCGCATTTAAGTTATTTTCCATCATCAAATCTTGAAGTTTTTCTATAAAGAGTGACAAATTCATTCAAAATATTCTCCTTATAGCAATTATTATCTAAAAAGACTACAAAATACTTGCGTGTCGTCGTTTTAGATGGTATACTGGGAATATAAAAAACAAAGGAGGTATAAAATATGGCAACGAATGGTTTTAAAGACAGCATCATTACACCGCAGTTGGAAGTAGCCGGCAATGATAGCACGACAAAGATAGAAAAGCAAGATTTGTTACTTGATTTGAAAGTCTTGATTAAAGAGTTTTATTGCGGTACGTTTACTAATGATGGACAGTCTTTATTATTGAATTTTTTCAATGGGCAAAAGTTTGCGCTGAACATTGAAGAGATTGCTTAAAAAAGTTTATTCAAAAGAAGAATGTCCGTCGATTTATTCGGCGGATTTTGTTTATAAAAAATCCCCCGAGTTTCGGGGGATAGAGAAGATAGGTATTGATATTTATACTTCAATTTCTTCGACGTTTATATTGGTTACGTTTGCTACTTTTTCTTTATCAACTTCAATGATATATAGGTGATGACCTACCACACAAGGAAGATAGTCAGTTGTTTTTGGAGTCGATAAAGTTATATCTAGAGAATCTGTGTTTACTTCTAGACTGCTTAAAGAGTATTGCACAGTATAGTAAGGTCTAAACCTAAATAGAACTACTATTGATTTGTTTTGAAAATAGTCAGCGTCATATTCTTTCAATATTTCAATCATTTTTCTGTTATCACTGTTGAACATTTCGTCAAATTGCTCAATGAAATTTTCGTCATTTGCCATTTCGTCGGATATTGGAAAATCTTCAATAGTCATATTTTTGAAATACGGAGAAGTTTCGTTATCGCAAAACGTAGTGAGTTCCTCTATAGAATTTATTATAGCGGAATAGTTGTTTTCTTTTGTATGTAAATTTCCCGCACTGTAAAAATTGACGATATAATCTTTATTGGGAGTGGTAACAATGATGGAATCTTCTTTGGTTTCTTCACCCGACGACTGAATTTCTCCGGAAGAATTATAGTTGCCCGACGATTGTTCGACGTCTTTTATTTTGTCGGGATTGTCTGTAGGTTGGTCGTTTTGATTGCAAGCGCAAAATATGATTGACATAGACAATATGCCTATCAATAAAGTTGCTACCAAAAAGCGTTTAAAAAATTTCATTGTATTACCCTCCTATAATTTTATTCTTCTATTTGAGTTATATTGATTTGGGTTACGTTTGCAACTTGCTCTTTATCTATCTCAAAGATATAAAAACAAGCGATCAGAGTCCATATAGGAAGACTGCCAATTTCCAATTTGGTTGTTGATAGGGTAATATTTATAGTATTACTAGTGATATCAAAATCTTTTACCCTGTAAAAACGATTATCCACCCTTCCTCTAAAAATTATTACAAGAGAGTTATTTTGAAAATAACAGTCGTCGTATTTTTTCAATTTATCAATAAATTCCTCTAATGCTTCGACAGAAGTGTTTTCGTGTATGTCGGAATTTAAAAATTGAGAAAGTTCTTCAGTTGAATTTATTATTTTTTCATCCGTCTTTAACCATACACCGTTTTCATAAATCTTAATTTCTACTTTTTGGTCGAGTTCTCCCAATCTTTCTTCTACTTGTATTAGATTTATTTTCTTTGCCATCTTTTTGCTTATTTCAAATATGCGGATGTGCGTCGTTATGTAGGTAGGGGTATTGCCGTTGGCAGTAACCAAGTTGATTGTCATTATGCCGTCTTTTATATCTGTGGAATCGTAAGTATAGTAGTCGGTTGTTTCGTTAAATCTGAATAGCAATACAATAGCGTGTTTTTTAAAGAACGTTTCGTCGTATTCTTTTAATTTTTTACTTACTCTATCGGATTTTAGGGTAGTATCTGTTTCGTCAAATACTTTTAATTGTTTTTCTTGGCAATAGTATTTGAGTTCTTCCACTGAGGTTATTTTTTCAGCAATATTGAGTTTGGTCTCGTCGTCAAAATAATCGGAGATATAAGGATTTTGGTCTTTTGAATAAAACTGCGTCAATGCAAGTGTGCAGGGAGGAGTATCGTCTGTATTGCAGGCGCATAGAATTGTAGACATAGACAATATACCTATCAAAAATATTGCTATAAAAATGCGTTTGATATTTTTCATAGTTTCCCCCTCCTATTAAAATATTCTATATAAACGTATATGTTTAACGTAAGTTAAGTGAATAAAGTTCGTTGTTTTTGATAAATACATATTTTAGTATTTATATTATACCATACGGTTAAGTCTATTGCAATAGGTATTTTAAATTTAAATAGGTTTTTGATAATTGATTTTAATGTTGAAATTTGGTCGCAATAATGATAGAATAATAGTATATGAAACGTATAAGTATTAAAGTCAACGCAAAAATCAATTTGTCATTGGATATCACGGGAGTTAGAGAGGACGGCTATCACAACTTGGATATGCTGATGTCTTCGGTGGACATATTCGATACTATTACCGCTCAAAAGAGTGATAAGTCTCAAGTGACGATGGACGGTCAAGTCGTGGAGGGAAATAATACCGCCGTCAAGGCGCTCGCTCTTTTGCAAGAGAAATTTAACATCGCAATGAAAGTGGATATAGTCAAGGGCATACCTTTCTCCGCAGGTATGGGCGGCTCTTCAGCCGACGCAAGCGGAGTGTTTTATTGCGCCAATAAGTTATTTGGAATTTCCGTTGACGAAATGATACCGCTCGCGCTCAAGGTGGGGTGCGACGTGCCGTATATGATTTTTGGTGGCGGAGCAAGAGTGCAGGGCGTGGGGGAAATAATCACACCGGTTAAGATACAGCCGTTGACGCTTGTCATTGCTCAAAAGACTGTCGGCAGTTCAACAAAAGACATTTACAAAAAGTACGACGCAGTTGGCAGAGATAGGTGCGACGGCAAGCCGTATTTCAATGCGTTGGAGCGCGGCGCGGTTATGCTTAATCCACAAATAGCCGACGCTAAAGCAGATTTGCTAAAGTTTACGCAGAGTGTGTTTATGACCGGTAGCGGCAGCGCTTACGTTGGGGTGTTTGAGGACGACGAAAAAGCAAGACGGTGCAAAAGGAGTTTGCAAGGCTACGTATTTTGCAAGTTGGCGCATACCAAGTCGCAGGGTATAGAGATTATAGAACAAGTGTGATGTAGGAATTATGCAAGCAAAATTTTATTTTCAAAATGAAGACGCGCCTAAGCCAAATAAGCCTAACCATATCGGAGTGACGGCAATTTTGATAAATGACGGTAAGATGTTATTTGAAAGAAGAAGTGATTGCGAGAGGTGGTCTCTTATCGGCGGCGGACTGAAAATCAATGAGACTCTGAGAGAGTGTTTTGTCAGGGAGGTTGCCGAAGAGATCGGTCTTGAATTGCAAGCGCCTGAAAATTTTGTTATATACGACGATCCATCGCGTATCGTTGAGTATCCCGACGGCAACGTCTTGAGAATAATAACAGCGGTATTTGTTAAAGATATAAATGTTGACGAAAATGCCTTAAGAGTAAGCAGCGAATCACTTGAATTGAGATTTTTCAATTTTGACGAAATAAAGACGCTCGATATAGTCGAGACACACCGTCATATCGTCAAAGATTTTTTGGACGGAAAAATAAATACTCGAAATACATAATTGTATTTACAAAATATAATTTTTAATCTATAATAACTGATATACAGTAAATGAAAGAAAGGAGAACAATTTATGAGTAAGTATCAAGGTACACGGACAGAAAAGAACCTTCAGGCGGCGTTTGCCGGCGAATCGCAGGCGCGAAATAAATATACCTATTTCGCATCGGTAGCAAAAAAAGAGGGTTTTGAGCAAATCTCATCTATCTTTACAAAGACGGCTGACAACGAAAAAGAACACGCTAAAATGTGGCTCAAAGAGTTGAATGGTATTGGCAATACTGCGCAAAATCTCGCAGAGGCTGCCGGCGGTGAAAACTTTGAATGGACGGATATGTACGAGGATTTTGCTAAGACGGCAGAAAAAGAGGGCTTCCAAGAACTTGCGGCAAAATTCCGCGCAGTGGGAGAAATCGAAAAGCACCACGAAGAGAGATACCGCGCTTTGCTTAAAAACGTCGAGACGGCTCAAGTCTTTGAGAAGAGCCAAGTCAAAGTTTGGGAATGCAGAAACTGCGGACACATCGTCGTAGGTACTAGCGCACCGGAAGTATGTCCTGTATGCAATCATCCACAAAGTTATTTTGAAATCCACGCAGAAAATTATTGATTTATCGCAATAGTTTATAAAAATATGAGGGAGCAATGATTGATTTGCTCCTTTTTTTCTATTTATATAGAAAATTACTTGCCGATATAAAATCCTTATGATATTATAATTACACAAGGGGATAGTATGGGCGACGTTAATATACATAACTTTATCAACGATTTAAGAGAACTTTTAATTTCAACCGAACAAAGCGATATAGAAGACATAGAGTGCTATTGCATAGCGTATTATTGGTACCTTTTGGCGCAGCAGAAAAAAGATAATGATAAATAAAGTTAGTAACAAATCGGTCAAAGTTGGAAAACTTTGACCGATTTTAACAAGTATTATAGTTTGTTTCTGTAATTGAACTTGCGCAATACTTGTTTTTTGCGGTTGGTCGTGACTTCAGTATATATTTGAGTTGTTGCAACGCTAGAGTGTCCTAATATTTCTTGTACCGAACGTAGATCCGCTCCGTTGGCAAGTAAGTTTGTGGCAAACGTATGCCGTAGATAGTGCGGAGTGGATTTGGGATTTATTCGAGCCATAGCAACGTATTTTTTGTAGATATTTTCTATACCGTTAATAGATAACGGTTGACCGTATCTATTGACGAAGAGATGTCGGTCATTTGAATTTCGACGTTCTCTCATTAAAGTTTTTATTCTGTTCCAAGTTATCGGCGAAGATATGTAAAGCAGTCGCTGTTTTCTGCCTTTTCCGTGAATGAGGATTGTGTGTTCAGACGTAATTATATCATCAATTGTAATTGCTGCCGCTTCGCCAATACGTATACCTGTACTTATGAGTAAATCAATAAGGGCAGAATCTCTTACGTATATTTGAGTTGCAAATGATGATAATGTGCTTAAGTCTATATCAAAGCAATCTAGAATTTTGGTCACTTCAGCAATAGAAAGAGTTTTTGGCAAACGTTGCTCTTGCTTAAACTTAAATTTTAGTTTTGCAAAAGGTGATTGCGTGATTAAATCCCTGTTAATTAAGTATTCGTAAAAGATTTTTAGAGTAATGATTTTTCGCCGGATAGAAGAGTCCTTAAGTTTCAAATCTAAATGAAGATGAGATATAAATGCGCAGATATCGGGTTGCAAAATATCTTTTTCAAACTTAAAGAATTGATTTAAATCAATAGAGTAGGCATTGAGTGTCTTAGGGGACAGGTTTTTTGTTGTTTGCAGGTAATTTGTAAAATTAGTCAAATATTTCATAAATTCTCCAAAAAGTTTTATTTTTTACTTGAAAAGTATAACATTTTATGCTATTATATGGATAGAATAACAATTTATTATTTGAGGGGAAAATGGATTATCCATTTATTGAGCAGTTGCAGGAGCAATTAATTCTTGATTCTTTTTCTATATTTTGCGGCGCAGGTGCTACAGCAGATTTAACAAAACGTAAATGGGAAGATATTTTTCATAATAAAACCAAACGATTTTATGAGGCAAAACTTTCAAACGATATTTATCTTCTTTCGGATTTAGAAAAAAATTACTATAATAAAGAAAACTTTTATATTGATATAAAAAATAAATTGACAGTTGGTGAGAGTGTATCTAATCATATCCAGTCAATTATAAAACTTAATCTAAACCAAATATGGACAACAAATTTTGATGAAATAATTGAATCTGCAATAAAGAAAGAATACGGTGTCGAACCAATAATCCTTTCTACATCAAAAGATCTATTATCAAAAAATATCAATGCGGAACATGTTGTATATAAATTAAATGGCACTATTCAAGATGAAACGACTATGGTTCTCACTAAAACGGATTTTTTTGAATATTTCAAGAAACAACGATTATTCTTTGAAATACTTAAAAGACAACTAGTTTTAGATAGTTTTCTATTTATCGGTTATAGTTTTCAAGATGATTTGGTTTTGAATGCTTTAAGAGAAATCAAAGACGTTTTTCCCAATAACGGACAAACACATTATCGATTTGTTGTTAATGATTACGATGAAATGAAATCAAATGAAGATAAAAAACTCAAAGAAGAATTTTTAAAATATGAACAGTTGTATTTTTTAGACAAATATAATATCAAAACAATTCAAGTTGATAAATATAATCAAATTGATGATTATTTGTCTGAACTATATCGAAGATTCTGTAATCATAATATTCTATTTTGTGGCTCGTTTAGAAATATAGACAATAATTTACGATTGCATATTGAAAATATTATTGATATTATAATTTATGAATTATATCGTAATAAATTTAATGTTTATTCGGGGAATGGTCGTGGGCTTGGAGAAATTATTGTAGCGCAAGCAAAACGACATGCTAGATACCCATACAATCGATTTATAAATCGACCATTAATTTTTACTGGAGATAGTATAGAAGTAAAGGAAAACAAGAATAAACAAATTGAGAAAGATTGCAATACAATGCTTATATTTTGTGGTCAGGATGAAGGTTTGACAAATAGCGCAAATGTGCGAAAACAATTTAAAGATTTTATTGATAAAAACGATAATAAGTTAGTTATACCAATTCCTTCAACAGGTTATGCCGCAAAAGAAATATTCTTTTCAGAAGACTATAGGAACTCTTATTCTTATAGAATTATGCATTCGGAGTTAGAAAGTTTAGTTTCATTAAGAGAACCTACTGAAATTGCTAAGTTAGTAGTTGGCTTAATTCGGAAGTATAGAAAAGAGCCTTAAACTTTCAGCAATTACAATATTTTCCATAATTTGAATCTCTCGCTTTTCTTCAATTATTCTGACATTGTAGCAGTTGCTATAGAATATGAAATTCATTGTTTTCTTATGAAAATAGTCGCTATTTTTACAATATGTTATCGCTTTGAAAATAGAAAATAACATACTTATACGCATATGATAATTTTCTTTACTTATATTTTCGTATTCATTTAGTAATTCAAAAAGTAAATTATCAGAGTTTAATGAATCCAATAATTCTCGTATAGTCTTTATGGAGGAATCGCTTAATCTATCATTACTTATTTTAGCCACGATATGTAATGCAAGTTTGAAAAAATCATCTTCTGAACTTATTTCTTTATAAACTAGTTTTTTCAAAAGTGTAAATTTCTCATCCAAATTATTAGGAATTTTCCCAATAAATACTGGAAAAATATGAACTTCATTATTATAATATCTTTCGACTAAGATACGATATTCTTCAAGACAAATGTTACCATTTTTAAAGTTTTCAGAATAAAATACTATTGCATAATTGACATCAGCATTACTTGCGCCTTGCTCAATGTTGACATATTGCCTATCATCACCCCAAAAAATGTTTTTTCTATCATACCATGTAACTAAACCAAAATTTTCAAGATAGTGAACAAAATTATTAATAAGCGGTATTCTATCTTGTACAGAAAAACACAAAAATATCATAATTGACTCCAATATTATGGGCGCTTAAATTATTTAAGATTTTCCCCTCAAATAATAAATTGTTATTAAAAGTACGCTATATGCAATATTTAGTTATGTAAATATGTGCTAAAATGATATATATTGTATGTTAATATACACAAAATAGTACGATTGGTAATATTTTGTTGCAAGATAAGCATTAGAAACGAGTGAAAAACACTAGTTTTTAGACACATTTAAGAATATTTTGGTGACGAATTAAAAAAAGTGTTGCAAAAAGTGTTACTAAATTACAAGTCAATATTTAGGGCTTCCATTGTCTCTTTTTGGGTGTTCGGCATTAGGTGCGAATATGTGTTGAGAGTTTGAGTAATGTCGCTATGACCGAGCCGTTTTGATATGATAAGAATGTTTTGCCCTTTGTTGATAAGTAGCGAAGCGTGAGAGTAGCGCGGATCGTGGACACGGATATGCTTAACTCTCGCAATATCTTCATACATTTTCATATTATCTCGTACCGCAAAGTCGCCAAAAGGCTCGCAAACTCCGAAAAAGAAGCAATCCATCGCAAATCCGTCATAGTCCTTACAGTATGAGATATTATGGCATTAGGAACACAAGACGAGTGGGCATAGGTACAATTAGATATGAAGAGCGGTTTGTTATATGTATCTCATTAGTTGTAAAGTCTATATCGTTCCAAGTGAGCAGCCGGTAAAGTATAGGAAAGAGAAGAACGTACGCCAATGAATATCGTCAATAGCGTGATAAAACGCCTTGAACTTGTCTTCCGTCCAAAAATCATTTCTTTTTTAGCGTCGGTGTTTTTGAAGTTGCCGACACGACTTACTATATTACTGTCAACGTAATTATGTTTTACAGCATAGTTGAACAGCGCAGTAAATATTTTATAGATTTTAGACTTGTAGTCAAAAGTAAGCCCGCGCTTGATAATGCTTTTTGCCAAAGTTCGATATCTCTTGCATTGATTCTCTTTATGTCCTTGTCTGCAAACATAGGCAGAACGTAGAGCCGAAGTGCATCACAGGAACTTTTGACTGATGACGGTAATTACGGACTTTACGACAGGCTTGGGGGAGTTGTCATTGATATATTGCTAGTAGGCTTCTTTGGCAAGTCGTTTGGTCTTAAAACCCGACAGTTTCTTTTGTACGCCATCTACTCGAAAGACCTAAGACCAAGTTGTGCGGTTAGTCGCCGTGCTGCATTTAACACATAAATCTTTCTTGTCCGCCGTTACGTTGCGTTTGGAAGTAGGGCAGTAGCGTCCTTGATAGAAACTTGCCATATTACCTCACATCACTTTGGAATGCTACAGCCTTTCCTAATATGCGTATTTGGTCGAGTTCTTCGCCGACATACACAAAGGGAGCATATTTAGGATTTTCTGCTTGTAAAACAAGTTTTTGACTTTCGGGGTAGTAGAATAAACGTTTAAGCGTAGCCTCGTCACCTATGAGTACCACCGCAATTTCGCCATTGTCTACCATTTCTTGCTTGCGTACAAATACTAAATCGCCGTCGTGAATACGCGCGCCTACCATACTATCGCCATTTGCCCTTAAGCAGAAATCAGCATTGACATTAGTGCCGAGTTGTATATATGATTCTTTATCTTCTTCCGCATAAATAGGCTCTCCACAGGCTACCGAACCAAGAAATGGTATTTTTTGGGTGGATATGGGGTAGATATTGTCAATAGAAAATAGGTCGATACCACATTTAGGCGTCAATTGATTTTGATTTAATTGTATGATTTTGCCATTACTTAACCCATCAGCACTTATATTTAATGCATTGCATAGTTTAATTATATTGGCTATACTAGCGTTTTGCAGTCCTCTTTTAAAAATACTGTCTAATGTCGAATATGGCAGGTCGGCTTTTCTTGCGAATTCAGATTTACTGGAATAGTTTTTAATAATTAAGTCCACTACTTGTTTTTCAAGTTCTCCCATTTTACACCTCTTATTTTGTTTTCGATATAAGAATAGCACTAAAATATCGAAAAATCAAGAGTTATTACTAAAAATTCGTGAAAAAATAATGAAAATTCGTGAAAAAGTTATTGACACTAACGAAAATTCGTGATAACATATACTTGCAAACCACGAAAATTCGTGAAAGGAGACAAAGTAATGTATAGAAATCTTGAAGCCGAACTTAGTCGGAAAGGTCTAACAAGGAGCGAGTTGGCTAAATTGATGAATATTAGAGCAACTACATTATCTAACAAACTCAATGGGAAATCTGATATTAAGTTTTCAGAAGCAATGCAAATCAAAAAGATATTAAATGTTGATATACCGCTAGAGATACTTTTTAACGCGTAACACAAGGAGGTGATATGGAAAACTACAAGATAGACGAAGTAGGCAGAACGGCATTGGGCAATTTTACGACAGCGGAACTTGTTCACGAACTTATGGAACGTGAGGGAGTAAAGAGCATAAATATTGAGCCTTATATAGAAGTCGAGTTCAAAGCAGTATGCAATGGCAAGCAGACAAGTGGGGCTTGGGCAAAGTATGGTGGGTTTACCGTTCTTGCTATCTATGGGAACTAGTCAGCATTGGGCTTGGAAGAATTAAGTCGTTCACTTGCTTCTAAAATGCTTAATTCATTGTCTATTAAAGTGCAAAGTATCTCAAATATTTCGATGACTTGTTCCGTAGAGAAATTTAGCATTTTAATTATATGAACCGAGTCATTGCCGAACTTGCGAATAAGTTTAGTGCAGACACCAGTATAGAAATTTGAATCCATTTTTTTCTATACGTTTAGCAAGAGATAAATGTTTTAATTCTTCTTCGGAGAAGTGTTTTACTTTTATCAAGTAGTCCCAAACAAGCCATTCGAGAGCAATTCGAAGACCTGCGCCTACAAGCATATCATAACCATTATTTTGCGCTTTAATAGTTTGTTGATATGTTATAAATGCCTTAGGTGAAAGAGAATTAATTCGATTTGGCAAATCAATTATTGCAGTTGGTATAGGGTAACAGAAGCACGTATTAAGTCCACATAAATTATTGCAATTATCATAAATAGGCTGTTTGATTATGAAGAATGATCTATGGCAGTGGTACATCTATGGGATTGCAATACGGACATTTTGCGAGGAACCTCATAAACACACCTCATTGGTTTGCCGTGGATAAAGACTGAAAAGTTAGCCCTTATTTTAGGCTATAGTAAGCAGACCGCATCAAAGAGAATGGCGGATATACATACGCAGATAATGAAGAAAGGTAAGCGTACTTTGCGTGGTTTTGCATCGTCGAAAGAAGTGATTGAGTATTTAGAGATAGATATGCAAGAACTTATAGCAAACGTGAAAATCGAGAACGAACTAAATCTATAACAAGGAGGACAAGCAATGAACTACAAGGCAGTATTCAGGCTCAAGAACGGCATAAAGGGCGAAGTCAAGATGACGGCTCAAAACGACGGTGACGCGTTTATGACGGCTTGTAAGATGTTTGCATTACAAGACTCGGTAGAGTGGCGTATAGACAAGATGGAGTCAATCTTTAAGCCTAAAGAAGAGTTGAAAAAGGCATTGGATAACGTGGAGCGAGTTGAAGAGCAAGTTAAGATGGGACACGACTACGCTCAAGGCAGATTGAAAGCATTGCCCGAAGAACAAGAGGGCGGTAGCGAGTGGCAAAGGCAGGAAGAGTTGGTAGACAAACTATACGAGGCGAACGAGTATCTTGTAGACGTTAAAAAGAACTTGCAAGCGGCTTTCAATCTAATGGAGTAAAAAAAGACCTTTTCCAAAATGCGCAACAGAAAGAAGTCTTAGTCAAGGGGATATTTAAATCCTTAAAAAAAGATATCACAAAAAATTAAATAAGTTAAAAGGATATGAAAATGGAATACCACGTTAAACAAATTTCAAAGAAGCAACAGCAATTAGAGATAGTCAAGTTAGGCATATCGCAAATGTATAGCGACCAAGTTAAAAAGATTCAAGGCTCAATCGTAAGCGTGTCTGACGATGTTAGAACCATAGAGTTTGAGAACGCATCGAAAATAGCCGAAAGGCTCAATGCAGGTTTTGAACTTGTAAAAGATTTAGAGGATAGCATTGTGTATCACAACAACCAAATTAAAGAGATAAAAGCAAAGCAAAAGAGTTAGGCATTGAAACTCGAACGCCCGATGAACTGGCAAGCCTAATCGAAAGGTAGGAGGCGTAGCAATGCATAAGAGAACAAAGGCGCTTGCAATCAGTAAGGCAGTTAAAGAAAAGGTATATGAGCGCGATTGTGGTCTATGCGTATTGTGCGGAAGCCTCGGACTACCCGAAGTACATTACATATCTCGTAGCAGGGGCGGAGTTGGCATTGAGCAAAATATAGTAACGCTTTGCTGTCCGTGCCATAACCAAATGGACAGCACAACGGTGCGAGAAAATCTATTGCGTCGAGTAAAAGAATATCTCGACTTATGGTATCCAAACTTTACGGATGCAGAGCAAGTTTATAAAAAGGAGTGACTATGAACAAGGTAATTTTAATTGGGAATTTAACACGCGACCCAGAAATGTCGCAGACATCAAACAATGTGGCGATAACTAAAATGTCTATCGCAGTGAACCGCAAGTTTACGAGTGCAAACAGCGAACGTGAAGCGGACTATTTCATCATATTTGCATTGCGTGGACTTGCCGAGAAATGTGCAAAGTTTTTGATTAAAGGCAAAAAAATATCGGTAATAGGCAGTTTGCAAAATCGCAGTTATGAAGATAACAACGGCAACAAAAAGCAAGTCACTGAAGTTATGGCAGATGAAATCGAGTTCTTGTCGCCTGTCGGAGAGGAAGCACAGCAACAGCAAGGACAAACGTCAAAACGTAGTATAAATGACTTGAAGCCGGTAGACGAAGACGGTCTACCATTCTAGGAGAGCGTATGGAAGATAAAAGAAGTTATTACGCGGTTATACCTGCCAACGTAAGATATGATAAAAGTTTGCCGTCAAGTACAAAGTTGCTTTACGGAGAGATAAGCGCATTGTGTAATCAAAACGGAATTTGTTGGGCGGAAAACAGTTATTTTGCAGGACTATACGAAGTAAGTGATAGAACAATTCAAACTTGGATAAATGCGCTTGTAAACAAGGGATATGTCTATCGCAATTTCATAACAACCGAAGATGGCAGACCAACTTCAAAGCGTTGTTTGAGCATAGTTGAGATGTCGTCAAATTTCGTGGTGGTACGAAAAAATCTTCAGGGGGGATATGAAGAAAACTTCGTGGGGGGTATGAAGAAATCTTCACCCATAATAACACAGAATAATAATACAAATGAATATAACCCTATAAATAGAGTAGATGGGGGACGAAATTCAAAGGCATTTCAAAAGCCTACTTTAGAAGAAGTCGCCGCCTATTGCCGAGAGAGAAGTAACAATGTAGACGCCGAGACTTTTTGGGACTTTTATGAGAGCAAAGGTTGGAAAGTGGGCAATCAGTCGATGAGAGATTGGAAAGCGAGTGTCAGAACTTGGGAAAAAGACTCAAGAAGACATACAGGCGGACTTAAAAGCGCAGGCAGAATAAATTACGACAGTGAGGATTGATTATGAATAACGGAGAGTTTGAAGCCAAGATAGTAATAAACGGTGTGCCGCATTGTCCCAAATGCAAAGAGGCAATTGAGTACAGGAAAATCTTCAACGACAGGCTGTATATATTTCCGGTGCGTTGCAAATGTCAAGAAGAAGAGTATAGAAAGCAGAAGGCACAGGAGCAGAAAGCAAAGCACGAATTTGAAAGGCAAATGCGAATACATAAGTTAAGAGTCAATGGAATAGCAGTCAAGAGTTATCATAATTGGACGTTTGAAAGCGATGATATGATGACGCCCAAATTGACGATGATAATACGCGAGTACGTAGATAAATTTGAGGAGTCAAAGGAAAAGGGGCAAGGCTTGATACTTTGGGGTGATTTGGGAACAGGAAAGACCTATTACGCAATGTGCATAGCCAACGCTTTGATAGACAACGGTTACAAGGTGTACGCGACTTCGCCGTCGCAGATAGTTATGCAGATGAGCGATATATCCAAGGCAGAAGAGCGGTTTAAAAGGTTTATGAGTTACGACTTGATTGTGTTAGACGATCTCGGAACAGAGAGGAGTACAAATTTTGCGACGGAGCAGATCTACGAGTTTATAAACGGCTGTAACGTGAGAAATATACCGCTTATAATAACAACGAATTACACGCCGACAATGCTTAAAGATGCGAGTCAAAACACAGAGAATTTGTCCTATGCAAGAATATACAGCAGAATACTAGAGAAATGCTGTCCAATTAAGATAAACGCAATTAAGCGTAGGGTCAACAAAGCGATAGAGAACAGAGCAGACATCAGTAAACGTTTGGGACTATAGGAGGGAATATGAAACGAAATCAAATAACAATAGCAAACGAGCAGGACAGGCTTACGACAGCGTCAATCTTGGTTAAGAACGGCTACTGCGTGAGGACGGTAAAGGTCAGGGTAACACCGACGGGGAAGGCAACAAAGACGGTGGTAGAGTATTGGAGGGAAGATGAGTGAAAGAATTGACATAATAGTCATATTTGGTGTTTTTCTGGCAGTAATAGGCGTTATAGTGCTTTTGGCGGAAATATTAAGCAAAATAGACGAGAATAGGAGGAAGTAATGGACAGACTGACAAAGCAGATAATTAAGTGTAAGGTAATGCAGTATCCGCATATGCGAAACAAGATAGCGGACGAGATAGCCGACGTGTGCGAGAAAGGAGCAAACACAAGCAGCGGCGTGTTGGGCGGATATAGTTCGACGAGGAACACAAGCGGTTTTGATGAGAGGCTGGCAAAAATAATGAGCAAGGAAGATTACTTGTGGTGCCAGGCTATAGAGTCGGCAGTAGGATATTTCAATGAGCGAGGACGAGAAGAGGTGGTCAAGGCAGTTGAAGGGCTGTATTGGAAGTGTGGGCTTAATGCTAATGCAATTGCTTTAAGATTGCATATTAGCAGAACTCAAGTTTACAATAGCGTAGATGACTTTTTTGATACTGTACATAAATTTGGTATAAAAAATGGGGTGGCAAAGGAGATATAAAAAAGTTTGGACAAGTCCAGGACAAACTTGACTTTTAAAGGGTGTAAAATGGTATTGTCCAAAAGAGGACAGAGAGACTAACTCTTGTTTGATCATATCTACCACTTCCTTTGAAAGCGTCGACAAAAGTGTCGGCGTTTTTACTTGGGAATAAGTAGACATTAAATTCTCTAAAAGATTGAATAAAAGACGCTGCTATTGACTGCTTGACAAAAGCGTGATACAATATTGATGTCTTACTCTAGGAGAGAGTATGGCAACGAAAAAAGGCGCAGGCGGAAAACAGCAGGAATTGGACATTTGTCAGAATGGGAGAACGAAGAAGAGGTTATACACAGTAGTCAATCAAGGTTTAAAGTCGCAAGCATCAAGAAAGAGAATATAGATGAAGAAGAATTTTTTTATAAAATAAAGTTGGAGGAATATAAAGATGAGTGAAGAGAAAAAAAACTCTTTTCAAAGAGGGTTAGACCAATTAAAAGGGAAACATACGAAAGAAGAATTCTTCAAGATATACAATATGAGCAGGGAAGAGTTTGAAGAGTATTTGGAAGAAATAGATAAAGAGGGAAAGAGCAACACTTGGTTTGTTCATTTGTTAATAGCATACCATAAATCTTATCCAGACAAAGAAACTGAATGGGATAAGAAATGGGGAGAATAAGTAATTATAAAAAATGGTATAGCATAGTATAGTATTTTATAAAGCAAGGTAAAAGCCTTGCTTTTTTAATGCAAAGATAGAGAAGTTGCGGCGGAAAAAAATAGGGAAAATACTACACTTAATAACGCTTTTCAAAGATGAAAGTGTTTTATTAAATATAAATACAAGGCACCAATATTGACTGCTTGATAAAAGCGTGATACAATAGTGGTGTCTTACTCTAGGAGAGAGTATGGCGACGAAAAAAGGCGCAGGCGGAAAACCGCAGGAGTTTGATACACAGACCGGGCGGTATGGAAGCGGACAGTCGAAGACTAAAGAAAATAGCCTAGTTGACGAGAACTGTGCGACGAATAAGCACAAACAAAAGAAGATCAAGCAACTTAATAGGTTAGAAAGCGAATATAGTCGCATTATACAAATAGAAAAGTATACAGGGCTTTCACGGAATCAGTCTACGTTTACGTATGAGGCAATCAAGCATTATACAAGGTCAGGATATAGAGCAATAAGATCTGGTAAATTGCCGCAGGAAGAAAGCCTCATAGAAACTTTTATAGAGAGACATCCGAAATATGATGGTAAAATTTGGCGAGGCATTGCCGTAGAAGATAAGAGTGTGGTCGAAGATTTGTATGCAAAAATGAAAGACGGCGAGCCAATAGATATGCGAGGAATATCAAGTTGGACAAGTGAAGAAAGTGTTTCGTTGAAGTTTGTTACATTATATCGTACAGGAACATATAAAATAATTTATGAGTCTGAAAATGAAAGCGGCGTTGGCATTGGACACTTATCAGAATGGGAAAATGAGGAAGAGGTTTTGCACAGCGGTAAATCTCGATTTAGAGTAAAAGGCATAACAAAAGGGAGAAATAATGTATATAGAGTAAAATTGGAGGAAGATAAAAATGCGTGATGAGAATTATGATTATTTTCAAAAAGGGTTAGAAAAAATTAAGGGAAGGCACACGGAAGAAGAGTTTTTCGAGATATATAATATGAGCAAGAAAGAGTATGAAGAGTATCTAAAAAGAATAGAGAAAGAAGGAAAAAGTAATCTATGGTTTGTTCATATGGTAATAGCCTACCATAATTCTTATCCGGAAAAAGAAAAAGAATGGAAAGAGAAATGGGGGTATTAGTTTATGTTGCGGGAAAAATAACTTATCAATGCAGATATTTATGAAGATGAGCGTATTTGAATGCTAAAATAGATTATTAAAATGTTATATAAGCAAGGTAAAAGCCTTGCTTTTTTAATGCAAAGATAGAGAAGTTGCGGCGGAAAAAATAGGGAAAATACTACACTTAATAACGCTTTTCAAAGATGAAAGTGTTTTATTAAATATAAATACAAGGCACCAATATTGACTGCTTGATAAAAGCGTGATACAATAGTGGTGTCTTACTCTAGGAGAGAGTATGGCGACGAAAAAAACCGCAGGAGTTTGATACAAAGACCGGGCGATATGGAAGCGGACAGTCGAAGGCTAAAGAAAATAGCCTAGATGGTAAGAACTCTGCGACGAAGAAACATAAGCAAAAGAAAGGGCAAATAGTTCAACTTGACAAAAAGGAATATGCTTCTGTATGCAGCGCCATAAGGACAAGATATAGCAATAATATTCCGCCAAATGGGGATTTGTTGTATGGGAATTATTATTACGAGTATTCCTATAGCAAAAAGGAAGAAATGATTGTGTGCACTTTAAGATTACCCATACAAGGCAATGAAGAAAAGATAATGAAATTGAGGAGCGGAAAAAGATATGGGATATGAATTTTCAGAAGCAGAAAAAGAACTTATCAATATAATGCGAAATATAGAAATGGAAGAGGACTCTTTCGTGGGGATAATGCTCGCATTGACAGTAAATCAAGACGACCCCGACGGAAATTGTAGGCAGATGTCGGAGTATCTAAAAGCCAATCCCGACGCAACTTATGACGACGTAAAGGTTAAAGAATATGAAATTCTAGATCTTTATGATCCATTTGCAGATAGTAACGACGAGGACGATGAGGATTAAAATATGGGATATGAATTTTCAGAAGCGGAAAAAGAACTTATCAATATAATGCGAAATATAGAAATGGAAGAGGACTCCTTTGTTGGGAATATGCTCGCTTTGACGGTCAATCAAGACGATCCCGACGGAAATTGTCGACAAATGACAGAGTTTTTGAAAAATAATCCTAATGCCGCTTATGACGATATTATGCGAAAAGTTGATGAAATCATTGGTATTGGAGATATACTTTGTAACAACGATGACAATGAGGATTAATATATGGGATATAAATTTTCAGAAGCGGAAAAGAACTTATCAATATAATGCGAAATATAGAAATGGAAGAGAACTCTTTCGTGGGGCTAATGCTAGCGTTGACAGTAAATTAAGACGACCCACGATGGAAAAAGATAGTGATAATGTATATAGGGTAAAAGTGGAGGAATATAAAGATGAGTGAAGAGAAAAAAACTCTTTTCAAAGAGGGGTAGACCAATTAAAAGGGAAACACACAGAAGAGTTTTTCAAGATATACAATATGAGCAGGGAAGAATTCAAAGCGTATTTGGAAAAAATAGAAAAAGAGGGAAAGAGTAATACGTGGTACGTTCATTTGTTAATCGCATATCACAAGTCTTATCCTGAAGAAGCAACCAAGTGGGAAAAAAGACGAGGTTATTAGGGAATTGAAATAAGCATAATAAGGGTATAAAGCAAGGTATAACACCTTGCTTTTTTCATACTCATACTCAAAAGGAAATAAGAAGATGGCAAACGAACAAAATCTTAAAATGTTTGGTAAGGATAAGCCGCTATTGAGCCTAGAAGAAGCCGTGAAACAAGGTAAGAAAGGCGGAGAGGCAAGCGGTAAAGCAGGAGCCGAAGAAAAAACGACCCGAGAAATTGCAAAGATGCTTGATGGTCTTGCTGTCACAGGGAATAATAAAGAGTTGCTAGAGCAGTTGGGAGTTCAAGCGGATGACCAAACACAGCAGACAGTGCGACTTGTGGCATTGCATAAAAAGGCAATGAGTGGCGACGTCGCGGCTATAAAGTTATGGCTTGAGATAATAGGCGAAGCGCCGACATCGTCCGTTAAAATCGAAACTATAGACGCTACAAGGGAGGCATACGAGAAAGCAGTAGCGGCAATAAAAGGAAAGAAGCAATGACGTTTGACGAAATATTGTGGACTGATAAGATGCGGGCAATATTCTCGGACGATGCGCCTGTCATTCATTTGTGCGGTTCTATGGGAACAAGTAAAACACTCGTTGCAGGTTTACTGTTTTTCGACCGAGTAATGAACGCACCGCCAAACGTCAACCAGTTCGCAATCATAGGCGTATCAAGCGTACTTGCAAAGCGTAACTTCGTAGATAAAGCCGACAGCCTATATAACATTCATAAGGGACTATGTACGCCATATAGCGACGGCAACAAGTACGCCGCAGGCTCGCACTTTTGTATTTATGGTAAGTACGGCAAGAAGATCGTCTATATAGCGGGCGCAGACAACAAGACTAGTTTTACGAATATTCTATCGCTTGACTTGGGAGGAATATTGCTTGACGAGTTGTCGGCATTGCATCCCGACGTGTTCAGAGAAGCCTATGGACGTGTACAGCGTTTGGCATATCCCGGTTGGCTGATTACGACAACGAACGGTGGCAACCCTGCGCAAGAGTTCTACAGCGAACTTGTAAACCACGCAACAGTTATGTTCCGTGACAGTGTGCCGAAGATAGAACTTGACGAAATGGTAGAGGATAGACCAAACGAGCATTACTACCATTTCAACTTGCAAGACGATTGTCCGCATAAGACGGCAGAGCAGACAGAAAGGCTAATGAATAGTTACCCGGTCGGCAGTTTCTATTACTACTCAAAGATACTCGGCTGTAGAGGTTTCTCGGAGGGAGCGCTATATGCAAGTCTATTGAGCGACGCTCAAGTAGTAGATTTCAACGACTTGAATTTGAGCGCGTTTGAAGAAGTAATAATGACTGTGGACGTTGGCAAGAGTGTCAACGGAGAGGATACTAAAAAGTCGCACACAATAGTTGCTCTCGGTGGATATACAAGGCAATACCACCGCGTAGTCGCGATAGCGTCAAAGAAGATAAAGAGCATAGAACACCGCGACATTATCGAGGAAGCCGAGACGTGGCTTTATCCGTACTGGCTCAAGTTCTACGGTAAACTCAAAGCAATCGTAATAGACCTTGCCGACTACAAACTTGTCAGCACTTGGCAAAACCACAGCCGTTGGCGCGGTAAGATTAGCGTTCTCGGTTGTGTTAAGACTGACAAATACCTTTGCCCTGACTTGCCTAAAAGGGCGGCAGTTAAGTGTCAACTTATGATGAAGAGCAAGCAATACCCGACAAGCCGAATCGTATGGTGCGACGGCGATATGCTAAAGGCGCATAGGCAGATACTTGAAGATAAGGACGGCTCGGAGTTAGACCAAGCCAACGTATGGCAAGACTACGCCGATTGTTTTTCGTACTTGATACTATGGCGCATACGCAAAATACTTGCTGACGAAATACCAAGTAACAGCAACAAAATTCAATTTTATTAGGAGGCTATTATGGCAAAGAGAAGCGCAAAGAAAAAATCAAACTATCAGTTGACGACGGCAGGTAAGGCGAGATTTAACAAGTATATGTCACAGATACGTCAAGGCATCGAGAACGTATGTGAAATACACAAACACGAGAAGAATGCGTCAATGTCGCAAAGCGAATTTGAAAAGGCGTACATCGATAAGTTGCTAGCAACGCCAATTTCGGCTATATCGGCGACGCTTCGCACTTTGATGGAAGCATTGACAAAGCAAAAGGAAGCCGAGTTGCAAGCGCTTAACAAAGACAATAAAACACCCACAAAGGGGACGGAGGAATAACAATGAAAGAATTTACCAAAGGCAATCTTACCACTGTAGTGGAGGACAACGACCGTCGCATTTCCGAATATTTGGCGAATGGTTGGAAAGAAGAGAAACTTACCAAGAAACCAAAGGACGCGTTAGACAAGAGAAAGGAAGAGGCAATAGCGGACGCTGACGCAAGCGAGGACACCGGCAAGAAAAATAGCGCCACCGACCAAAAAGTCAATGACGCTATGAGCGCGAAAGAAAACGCCGCCGCTGAAAGCCAAGCCGTAGACGACGGACTTATCAAATCGACTGACGGAGGAAAGAACAATGGCTGACGTAAGAAGTGATAGTTGCATTTGTATTCAAGACAAGACAGGAACTATTAAGACCGTAATATACGAAGACGACTATGAAAAACAAGGCTATAAAGACAAAGGGTGGACGATAGTCAAGACCGATTGGACGAAAGAGAGAAAAGTCAAGCCACCTGTAAACGCCACGAAAGAGATGGGCCTGCAAGGGCTTGGCAATAAGTAAACGAGAGGGCAAAACTAATGAACGAAATCAAAAACCCATACCAAATGGACTTGACGAGAGCAAACCAAACAAAACTCTATAATCAAGGCGCATTTTGGGCGTTCAATACGGCTAAATACAGGGCTTTGTTATCCAATGACCCGACCGTGATCAAATATTGGTATAGGCACGAAGCAGGTACGTTTTATCCGGACGCATATAAGTGGAGCGAATTACAACGCTCCTTTTATTATGGCGACGAGTTTGTGGAAAACGCGGAAGAGTTCTTCGGCATAATTCCAATGATTTGCGAGAGCATTGCAAAACTCGTATGCGGAAGCGGTTATGATTTCGACGGCGCTGTGCCAACCGAGATAAAAGAGCGTTTGCAAGAGATACTTGAGGAAAATGAGTTTGACAGCGCTACGCTCAAATCAAGCATAATTGAAACTATTGGACTTGGCGACGCTGCGTGGCATATTCACTTCGATCCTGAAGTATCTAACTTGCCAATCATTGAGTTAGTACCACCCGAGCGTCTTGCAATCAAGCGCAAGAGCAATCGCATTGTAGAGTATACGGTAAAGCAACAAGTAGTACTTGATAACGAAGCGCAACCTTATGAACTGCATACCGTATATACTCGTCGTAAGAAAAAAGTTGAGATTAAAGGCGTAACTCGATACACGGACGATGGAATACTGCAAAGACATCGAATATTTGACGGCGCGAAATTCCTAGATAAGAATGAAGAATTAAAGGCAAAGATATTTGACACCTATGGAATTAAGGAAACCGCAGTTCTTCCACTAGTTGATTTCCCGATAATATACTTGCCAAACGCTTTAAACAACACCCAAGGCGCGAACGTATGCGAGGGCGCTCGACCTTACGGAGTGGTATACGGACTTGACAGCGTATCCGCCGCTATCGACGAGATACTATCCAACTGCGTAGACACCGTGCGTAAATCATTCCCTTATTTGATTATCGACGAGCAAATGATACCGTCGAATATCAATGGGGATAAGGATAAAGGAGCGTTTAGTACTCGTCGACATTCATTCCTTTTGCCGAAGAACGCAAAAGACGCCGAGAAGTTGTTGCAACAAGTGCAAGCGAAACTCAATACGAGCGAGTTTGTGGAGAGTGTGAAATTCCAAATCAATATTGCGCTTAATAAAGTAGGCATCAACGCGGCTACGCTCGGCTTGCAACTTTCGGGACACGTTGAATCGGAAGCAACTCAAAATGCAAAGGAACGCAACAGCATACGAACACGCAATACCTTGGCAAAAGATTACGAAAGACACTTGTCAAAGTTATTTGCAGTATTGCTCCAATATGAAGATTATATCAACGGCAACACGGTCGCAACCGATACCAAAACGGGCGAGACTGCAATCGTCGCAGAAGATTATCACGGCATTAAAGCCGCGTTCCGCAAGTACATAGTTGATACACCCGAAGAGGTCGCCGAAGTTCTTGCAAGAAAGGTTACGAGCAATCTTATGAGCATATTCGCCGCCGTACGCGAACAGCACCCCGATTGGGATGACGAATCGATATATAAAGAGACTAATCTCATTTACGCCGAAAAGTCGGGTAGCCCAATGCAGGTTGTAGACCCGACCAAATCACCCGAGGAGAGCATTGTAATGAAGCAAGACGGTAGTTCGGACAAACCTGAAGAGGGCGAGGAAGAGGGCTTGCAAGACACGGACAACGCCGACGAGGGGGAGCAAGGCGATGAGTAAAGAAATTGACGAAAGCAAAGGCAGATGGCGAACTATTTGTGGGCGTAAGGTTTTTATTAAAAAGGGACAATCTGTAAGCGAAGCAATGCGAACAAGTGGCAAATTTAGTAAAGAGGATATTAACAACGCAACTAAAAGTCCCCAAGAGAAATCAAAAACAGCAAGTTGCAGAGTTCGTGTTGAAGAAAAGGTTCAACGTGTCAATGAAGATAAAGATACTGTGGCAAAGAGCAAAGATGAAAATGTCGAAAAGAAAATGACACCTACCGAAAAAATCGCAAGTGTACATATAGATTTTGACAATGATAATATATTGCCAAAGTTAGACGAAAACTCATTGAAAATAATGGGAGTAGAAAAGAGCAAGCCTGTGTTGTTAAAGAAATCTACCATTGACAGAAATTTTCAGGAACACGACGATCTAACAAAAGAAGATTTTCAGAGCATAATTGCTCAAGCGCTATATGAACCCTCCGAAGTCTTCCCTGCAAATGCAGAAAAACCATATTGGCATTTTGCAAAGGTGATTAAAGAAACTTCAAAAGGTCATAGCAAAATAGGTTTAGCATTATTGGATATTGACATTAACAAAGAGAACTTTGAAGTGGCACACGCACATTTCGTAGGAGCAAAAGGGCTTGCTCGAGCAAAAAATAAAATAAAGAAAAAAGACTGATAGGGAGGACGCGCATTATCCCTCCATCGCGCCTAAGTGGTGCGGCAGGCGAGCGCGAATTTTCTGCAGTTCTATCAGTCTTATTTATTGATTCCGGGTGGACGCAAATCTCCTCAAAGGGAGCACCCCACCATTCAAGGATACAGCGGATGCGATTTTCTGTATGTCGGAACCTTTCTTTATTTATAGTATATACAAACCATAACAAAAAGTCAACACTTATATGAAAATTTGTTAGGAGGTAACAATGGAAGAAGCAGAACTAGACGATATTATAACCTTTGACGAAATTCTTGAAGACAACTACTACAAAGCCGAATTCGAGAAGCGCGTACAACAAAGGTTAGAAGAGATAAACAAGCACTCTAAAGGAGTAGAGCAACCAATGGACGATCAAGTTCAGACACCCGAGGGGGAAAGTAAGCAAGGCGAAGTTATCGAACAAACGCCAACCCCCGGCGGACA
>JAIDUV010000067.1 GCA_029060025.1 Clostridia bacterium
GGGGGTTGCGATTCCCCCCAAACCCCCACAAACGCTTTTGAAATAAATTGATATAAATATTATGTCAATGACAATATGAATATGTCATATTGAGATTTCTCGACTGCGCTCGAAATGACCGAAACGATTGTCAAGGTGATAGGGGTGTTAAATTCTTTTATATAAGCAAAAAGTTGTAGGCGTATCTGTGTCCAAAATGTCCTCGCTTGACACGCATTTAAAGTCGTTGGGTATATCGGGGAAGTATCTATCACCGTCATACGATGCGTGAACGTGAGTGATATACAGTCTGTCGGCAAATGCCATTGTCTCTTTATACACGCTTTCGCCGCCGCAGATAAATATCTTTTTGTCCGTTGTCTTGGCGTAATCGACGGCTTTGTCAAGGCTGTCAAAGACTTTTACGCCGTCTATCTTTTGAGTATGCGTAGACAAAACTATATTTTCTCTGCCGGCAAGCGGCTTTTTAAATTCATTGAAAGTATTTATGCCAAAGATTACGACATTGCCCATCGTCAATTGCTTAAATCTAGCCATATCGAGTTTTAAATTCCAGGGTAGTTTGCCTTTGGCTCCTATCACGCCGTTTTGCGCGACAGCCGCAATTATATTTATCATATCTATATGATATACTATTTTTTTGTTGGCGTCAAACCTAAGTGCTTTAGTCCAATTAAATCGTCTACAGACATATTCAGCGCTTTGCTGATTTTTATCAATGTAGGAGTATGTATGGTGGTCTTTTTGTTTACTAAATTTCTTAAAGTTGTAGTTGATATGCCTGCCATCTTTGCCAATTGCGATAGAGGTATGCCAGAACTTTTTATATTGGCTATCATATAATTTTGCGCTTTCTGACATAAAATCTTATATTCTTCTTTCATAGATTTTTCCTTTTGTTGAGTAGTAATTGTATTATACAATATTATTTTTCCTTTGTGTTGACTTAACACAAATCGTGTTGCAAAACTTTGTCATAAAAAAGTCGTTTTGTTTTTTAGGGCAAATCTTTTGAAATTGATTTTGACCATTTTAGACAGTAGAGCAAACGGCGCAAATGCTATTGCAGATATAATACATACCGTAATTATTACGACGATTTGAGGACTGCTTGACAGCGCATTTGAGGCAAGTTTGCACACGATTGCCACGCCAAGCGAAAAGATAATACATATTCCGCTTTTCAATGCGACTTTAGATGAGATTTTTACGTTTTTGTTGAGGACTATTAGATTGATAGCAAGCGCAGTTGTGTGCATTGCTCCCAAGGAGACAAAGTAGGCTTTGACTCCAAGCAGTGACGGAGTTGTGAGTAGTATTATCATTAAGACAACACAACCGATTACGTGCGATATAAAGGTATTAAATTCTTTTCCCATTGAGTTGAGCATTGATATTACAAGATTGTTAAGACACATTGGTATCATAATTATTGCCGCAAAAGCGAGATACTCTCCGCTCAAATGATCGTCATATAGGAGATTGCCGAGTTCTTCGCCCGCGCCAGAGAATACCGTAAAGAAAACGCAGGATACGAGACAGCCAAACAGTATTGCATTGCCAAGACTGCCGGACAATGACTTCACGCCTTTGCCTGCCTTGACGGATGCGATTTCCGGTATTAGCACCACGCTCAACGAGCCAATTATCGACGTGGGCGTAAATATGAGCGGCATTACCATTCCGCTTGCGCGTCCGAAGTCGGCAGTTGCCATACTTTGGCTCATACCCAGTTTGGACACAAGAAGAGATGGCAGTATCAACGACATAAAGGTCGACATAAGCGAGCCGACGATTCTAGTCACGGTCAGCGGCGTTGCGCTTTTGGCAATCTCTTTGCCAAGTGTGGGCTTGGCGAGTTTTCCTTTTTTGGCAACGTACATAATGATTATTATTGCGACTACGATTACGTCTCCCGCAAGCATTGCCAAGGCGTAGGCGTATTCCTTTTGTATGGCAAGTATTCCACCCTCAAGGAAGATTATTGCAAAAAGTATCTTGAGTATTTCGTCTGCGAGTTCGCTCACAGAGTAAATTCCAAAGTATTTTTTACCCCAAAACCAACCTCTCAGTATTGCATACAGGCACGCTGTCAAAAGCATTGGCAGCATTATTATGAATATCTTTCTGCACCTTTCGTCTTTGAATATCAAGTCTAGGATTTGCGGAAAAATAAGTATTGCCGATATCATAACCAGCGTAATAAGTATGCCGGCAAAAAGGCAAGTAGTCAGCGCGCCGAATTGGCGTTTGTTGTCACCGACGGTATCACTTTCGGCGGTAATTCTCGACAGAGTGACAGGCAGTCCCGATGTGCATATACACGCGAATAACATAAATACGGAAGCGCAAATTTGATACAGTCCCAAAATTTCTGCTCCCAACTTTCTTGACAGATATATTTTGAATACAAATGACAGTCCTCTAGTAATTGCCGCTATTACCGTCACCGTTGCAAACGCTTTGAATATTTTTCTCATACAATATAATATTGACGGTATTTGCAAAATAGAATAGTTGTGGGAACGTTAAGTGATCAGATTAAAAAATTAAACCTCTCGACTTTGCTTGGGGTGACGAGGCGTGCGTCATTACGACGGATTACGTCATTTCGACCGTAGTGGAGAAATTTCAACCTTATAAAACAAATATGGAGCATACAACAAAATGAAAAGAGTAATAGTAAGAATTGACGACGAAACGTCTCTTGAGGGTTTGGCGGAAAAATATCATACTACGGTGGCGGCAATCAAAAGACTTAATAATTTACATACTGACATATTTGTGGGTATGCGTCTTGTAGTTGAAGAAAATCAAGGGGAGTATTATACAGTTCAGCCCTTTGACACATTGGAGAGCATAGCAAAGAAGTTTGGCTCAAGCGCGCAGAAAATATCAGAACTCAACGGAGTGGAGAGGGTGTTTTTAGGGCAGCGCGTCTTCATACCTAGTGGCGAGCGCGTATAGCGCCGCGCCTTTCGCCCTAACTACAGGTCTCGGAAAGTCGACGTGTACCATAAGTACACTTGGCGACTTTGCCTCGCCTTTGCACGGACGAAAATCACAGCACTCTCCGCGCTCGCAAGATGCTTTAAGTTTTTTAGTTTATTATTAGTTAATTGCCGTACATCGGCGTGAGTCAAGGGCTGTATTGGCGAAAAAGACACGTTTTAGTTTTGCCCAGCCTACCTGCTTGCAGAACATACAAAAATTACGGACGGCTTTCGCCGTCCGCGTTGTTTGTTACTTACCGAATTGATCTCTCTTGCTCTTATTAGCGGAGGAGGTCTTTTTGTTTTTACTGTTTTTGATAAGTTTTTTCTTTTTCTTCGGTATAAGTTTTTTGATTACTACTATTACTACGATTACAACTATGATACCGCTGACTGCGCCGAGTGAGATATAGAGCCACATAAGCGGGTCTTTCTCTTTTGCAGGTTCTTCTTCCTCTTCATCAACAGGTTCTGCCTTTGAGTCGTCAGAAGTAAATACGATACGGAAGTTGTTGGCTACTTTGCTTTCGTCTGCAAGAATACTGTTGTTGTCATTGTCATCCTTTGCGACTTCGCTGTCCGTCAACTTGTTGTAGAGCGTAGCGCCTTCGGGAGCAGGAGTAGTCTCTGTGATTTCGACGTAGTTGCCGTCTTGCAAGAAGTACTTGCCGTCTTCGGCTTCTTTATATACGTCCTTGCGGGCAATGAAGTTTTCTTCGTCGATTTCCTCTACGGAGAAGTTGTCTACGAATACATAACCTGTCAAGTAATAATTCTTGCCCTTGAAGCCAAGGCTTACGGTAAGGGTAGCGGTTGTGTCTTCAATGTCGTCTTCCGCAAAGATATAGAAAGAGTATTCCGTCCATTGTCCGATTGTCTCGTTGCCTTCTTCGTCGTACGTCGAAGTGTTGACTATTCTCTTCTTGTCTTCGTCTGAAGAAGAACTTGTCAATTTTCTACCGAATTCATACGTCTTGTTGTTGGCTTTAAGGGTAATCGTAGCCGTAGGAATAAAGTTGCTGTCAATATCGTCGTCAGCGTCACTGCTCAAAGCCAACTTATAGGTCAATACCCATACGCTGATCTTATAATACTTGCCAGGCGTGATGGTTGCCGTATTGGAAGTATAGCCATAAGCCGTTGCGTCTTTGTTGTAAATTACGAGCGCTCTGTCACCGACGTTGGTCTTGTCATTGTTGAAGATAGCATTGACGATTTTTTCGTCTTCACCGTCTACGTCAAGGTCGAGGTCGGAGTAGTCCGTCTTGTTTTTGTCGATTACGCCGCTTACCAAAACGTCGCTGTCAGATTTTGCGTCAGAGTCAATCAACTCGCCTGTGAAGTTCTTTGCAGAAGAGATGCTATCTGCGCTGTTGACGTCGTCGAATGAATCTACGAGCCAAGACTCGGTGAGCCAAGTTTGCTTGTCTTGCTCTTGAGCAGACTCAAATACTTTCTCTTCGACAGATGTATATGTTGCGCCGGTGAAGAATACCGTGCTACTTGCGTTTGAAGAGTTGTCACTACCTGCGTTGAGCGAGAGCGTAACTGACGCGCTTGAGATACCCGTTGCGATAAAGAGCGTGTATTGATGCCATTCGCCGTCACCTGTGATAGTAGCAAACTTATAGTCTTCGCTGTTGCTCGTTGCAGTCTTGAGAATTATGCTGAACTCACTGCCTACCGCTGCCTTTGCGTATACCATAAACGCATAGTAAGAATTAGAAGAGAGTGAGATGCTGTTGGAAGTAAAGCCCAACTTTTGCAACGTATCGTTTTTCTTGATGGCGAGGACGGTCGGGAGGTTTTCGATATTAAACGAACTGTTGAGACCGCTGTAGAAACCGTCTGCGGTGTTTATCCCCAACGCATCAAGTTGAGATTTGTTGTTGAGGTTGAGAATACCTGCCATATTGTCAAACGGAGCCTCAAGGCTTAGGCTGGACGAAGAATTTATCGACCAGTTGTTTGGGAGAGCGAGCGCTCCCTTCATCATACCTTTTTCGTCAAGAATATCATTGCCGAACAAGTTGTTGGTTGCGCTGATATCCATATTCTTGAAATATCCGTTGGAGGAAATTTCACCTGTTGTCGTTGAGTTTGCCAACGCAACGGTATTTACAGTCGTCGAACTCGTAGCCGAAGAGTATTGGCTGTAAGGAATGTTCTCTACGTACATAGAAGATACATAGCCGTATCCCATAGCCAAAGATGCGTAATCAATTGCGTCGCCCGAACCGGTTGAACCAATAGAGATGGATATAGCAAGTCTGACGTCTTTGATTTGTTCGCCAAGCACGTAGAACGTGACGAGGGTATAATCGTTGAAGCCCTTTACGTCCTCAAGATTTTCTGTGTTGAGGTTGCTAAAACTCGATACGCTCGTAAATGCGTCTTCAAATTTTTGTCCCTTGTACTCTTCGTTGTAGCGGAGCAGGGATATGGTCAAACCTTTGGCGGTATCTATATCCTTGGTCTTTACGTACATTGATATTGCGTAAGTCTTGTTTGGCGCAATATTGATAAGTTTGCTTGTGTCTATTACTCCGTCGTTGTCGGCAGTCAAGGTGGACAGTGTCGTCGCGGTAGGAGCAAAGTTGTTGATAGCAAGCACGTTGGAGTTGAGCACCATCGTGTTTTCTATGTCGACAGGCTTGCCGGGATTCTCTTTGAAGTAATCGTCGGCAGTAAAGTTGTCGGTGTCGATTTGTTTGAAAGTAGATCTCTTTGCAAGTTCTGCGTTGAGGTCTTTTGGATTTTGCACTGCAAAGTCACCGAGATTTACAGGACTCATATTTTCATAAGAAGTCAAGAGGTCGATGGTCTTAACGGTAGCAGAATCCGTCGCGCTGTCATAATCAGCCTTGGTTATTTCTTCGATAGTCGTGAGGTCAAAGAGCGCAACGCCCACTGCGTGCGTGGTTTCGTCGTTGGAACCGCCGTAACCAAGCCAAAGTTCAAGTTTGAGCGTGGAGGAGCGGAATTGATTTGCCGCAACGTAGAAAGAGTATTGTTGCCATTGACCGTTGTTGTCGGCTTCAATAGTAAAGTCGTTGCTGTCGGTGTTGGTACCGTCGGTAAGTTTGATGTAAGCCTTTCCTTGCTCGAGGTATGTTCTTGCGTATACGCTGACCTTATAGAACTTGTTGAGATCAAAGTTCATTTCCGTGTCTGCTCTGTAGCCGAACGCCGTAGCCAACTTGTTTTGCATATAGAGCATTCTCGTGCCTACGGATTGCTCCGGAGTAGTCAAAGTGTCAAGAGATTGACCTGACTTTTCCAAAACGTCGGAGAGAGTCTTGAGCGAAGATCTTACGCCTTCGTTAGAAAATCTATCCGTGTCGATTATACCTTTTGCCACATATGACGAAGAGGTGCTTGCGCTGTCACCGGAGCCAAAGCCAGCAACTTGCGTATACTTAGATGGAGTATAAGGAGTGCTTGTCGTGGAAGATGCGTAATCAAATTCGCTGTCTGCCACTTTCATTGAGTATTTTGCTACCGTGTCGGTCACGGTGATCTTGTCGTAATCAGCCTTGGTGAACTCGACTGCGTCTTTGTCGTCCTCGTCTACTTCTGATACTTTCTCAAGCACTACGTTGTCGAAGAAGGCAAAACCTTTTGTGAGGTGTCCCGTCTGACCGTTGCCGATACCCAAAGAAAGCACTACGGTAATAGAGCCGGAAGTGATCTCCGAAGTCTCGATATAAGCGGTGTAGGTTTTCCACTCGTTGTGGGTGTCGATTGCTTCCCATCTTGCATAAGCCGCGCCGTTGACGTAGATATACGCGCCGGCGAGATCGTCGGTGTTGTCTGCGTCGAGTATGGTCTTGACGTCTACGCTCAACTTATAGTAACTCTTTGCGTCAAGAGTGTGAGAGTCTGACGTATATTTATACGACGTAGCCTTTCTGTTGTTGATCATCAAGACTTTGTCGTCGTCAAGTTCTTCATTGCTTTCGCTTGACGAGCCTCTGCCGGGAGAACTTGAAGTGATGTGCTTATAATCTTTTTGCAAGTTTCTCCAATTTGTGCTGGAGGTACCGACTACGCCTTTTGTCAAGGCATCTTCGTCCGATGGGGTGTGCGTCGAACTGCTACTTGAAGAAGTAGAGCCTGGCGCGCCTGTCCAATTGCTTGGGGCTGTCAATGCAGAACTACCCGTACCGTTGGCAAAGGTGCCGTTGGTAAAGAGCAGAGTTGATTTCGTGTCGTCTTGGTTGTTATCGTCGTCATTTTTGTCGCAGGCAACTGCAAACATTGAGAAGACGAGGCATACTGCCAAGATCAACGCTGTCAAGATAAAAAGTCTTTTCTTGTTCATTTAACCACCTTTATAATATAATAAAAATAAATCTATTATTTTATTTACAATAATCTCTCTTATTATATATTAGCAATATAAAAAAATCAATTATTTCGTCTTATGTTTTTTTAATTTTTGGCGAGAAGGGAGATAGGCAAATTTAAAATGCGTCTTTTCCGCCAATACAGTCCTTGGCTCACGCCGACGTACGGCAAGTACGACGACGCTCGTCAAAGACAATCTTGACAAAAAATCCGCTATTTTACTCTTTGCCTATCTCCCTTCTCGCCAAAAAAGCATTTTTAGTAAAATTGGCATTTTATAGGCTAATATCTAATACAATCTTAACAGAAATTCGCTATTTTACTCTTTGCTTATCTCTCTTTTCGCCAAATGAAAGGGGGAAAGTTTTATTTGTCACCTCGACCGTAGCGGAGAGGTCTAATCAATTTATATCATTAAGATTTCTCCATTTTCTTAATCTAGTTATTATTTGATTAAATTTTGCGATTTTACGCAAGATAAGGATATGTCAAACAAAGAGCATACTATTCAAAGACAGCAATCTTGCGACAGAGACTTTTCAAAGATGTCGTACAAGATGTTGCAAAAGGAGAAAAAAGGGCTTGATAAATTGGGCAAAAAGGGGCGAATAATCCTGACGGTTATTGCTTCGCTGTTTGTCGGCGTTGCCAACGGTCTTTTCGGCGGTGGCGGAGGAATGCTTGTAATACCTATCTTTACAATTTTGCTCGGGCTTGAAGAAAAACTTGCGCACTCAAGCGCAATCTTGACTATACTTCCTCTTTCTCTCGTCAGCGGAATAGTTTATATCGCACAGGGCAACTTTACTATCCCCGACGGACTTTGGGTGGGCGGCGGAGTTATAATCGGCGGGCTTATAGGGACTTTTGTAATGAAAAAACTGTCCAACAACGTATTGAAGATAGTATTTTATACCCTTATGATAGTTGCGGGAGTGTCCACTCTCGTTAAAAATTTCGGCGGCTGATTTTATGGACAAAACGGCATAGATTTCTGTCATTTCGACCGAAACAAAGCGTAATAAAACTTTGGAGTAACCTTTATGCAGATATTTTTATTAATTTTGGCAGGTGTCGTCGGCGGTATAATCGGCGGTATGGGTATGGGCGGAGGTACGCTGCTTATTCCCATACTGACGATTTTTCTTGACGTTCAGCAAAAAAACGCGCAGGCAATAAACCTAGTGGCGTTTATACCTATGGCAATCATAGTGACCGTCATAAACATCAAGCGAAAGGGGATAGATTACAAAAGCGTTTTGCTTGTTGCGACGCCTGCACTCGTCACTAGCATAATATCAGCGCTATTAGTTAAGAAAATATCTTCTAAGACGCTGTCTATAGGCTTTGCAGTATTCCTCATCATTCTTGGAGTAGTAATGATGATTGATACTTTGCGCAAATGTATATATGCATATATGCGCAAATGTAGAGATGAATATATCGCAAACGATTGATATACCATCAAAAATATCAGTATATGTACAATATTTAATATAAAAATTGTCATTTCGAGCGCAGCCGAGAAATCTCAATCGTATTAAAATTCGTATACACTGCTCTTTAATATATCTATATTTATTCAATTAAATTGTCAAAGCGAAATTTCGTCATAAATCGCATATTCGCCGCATAGGATATTTTCGAGGTGAAATATGCGTGAATATTGTGACAGTATTATTGTGTCTATTGCCAACTATATTTTAGAGAACAAATGCACGGTGCGCCAATGCGCGCAGGTATTTGGTATAAGTAAGAGCGCCGTACATAGTTATTTAAATACAAAACTCAAATATATTGATATAGATTTGTACGAAGACGTAAGAGAAGTGCTTGAATATAATTTGTCCGTAAGACATCTAAGGGGCGGAGAAAGTACTAAAAAACTATATCAGCAAAAGCAAAAGGATGCCGGTATGAATACTTCTTTGCGCAAAGGAAATACCTCTTCAATTGATTAAATTTATATGGATAAAACGGTTTAGTTAATCTTTTCTGTCTTGATCAAAATTCTGTCACCTCGGGCGTGGCGGAGAGGTCTAAATCATTGTGACGTCATATTGAGCGAAACGAAGTGAAGTAGAAATATCTTGATTTTGTCATTTCGACTGGGGCGAAGCGGAATAAAGAAATCTCTACAGTTACTTTTTGATTTGCAAATCAACTTTGTCCCAGAGATTATTGCGTTCGGGATGGAAGAGCGCAGTCAACATAAGTTGTTTGCAGCCGTATTTGTCGTCTAGGCTTTCCACCAATTTTTTTATATCCTCGCGCTTGGTATTCTTATCTTGCGGGCAGGGATTGTGGATTATAGGCAAGTTATATCTTCTTGCAAGTCCCGACAGATATTTTTCTTCGACGTAAATAAATGGGCGTATAAGCGTAATATTGCTTCTATCCATAAGGCTTATAGGCATAAAAGTAGAAATTCTTCCCTCATAAATCAAACTCAAAAAGAATGTCTCCAACACGTCGTCTGCGTGGTGTCCAAGTGCTAACTTATTGCAGCCGTATTGCTTGGCTATGCTGTTGAGCGCGCCTCTGCGCATTTTTGAGCACAGCGAGCAGGGGCTTTTTTCGCCTCTTTCTAGGATAATGTCATAGATTTGCGTATGTTCGACGACAAATTCTACGCCGACGCTTTGGCAATATTGCCTAGTTGCTTCCACTTCGTCTTTGTCTACGTCAAGACCGAGATCTATATTGATAGCCACAAGGTCAAACTTCTCGGGAGCGAATTTTTTGTATGCAGCCAGTATAGCCAGCAGAGCCATACTGTCCTTTCCGCCTGACAGACCCACTGCAATTTTGTCTCCGTCCTGTATCATCGAGTAGTCGGAAATGGCTTTTCTTGTCAATGATAATAATTTTTGCATATATTTAGTTTAACTGTTTTATTGACTGATTGCAAGGAATTGGGTATAATATTCTTGCCGACAGTTGCAAGATTTTGAATTGACTTAACGCATATAACATATATTATTATAATCTATATAATATAAGAAGGAGACAGTTTTGACAGAAAAAATTATTGAAGCAGTGCGACAACTTATCGGCAACGATTTCTTGACCACGGTGCTTATATCTATGATACCTATCGTAGAGTTGCGCGGAGCAATACCTGCCGCAATAACGATGGGACTTAAGCCTCTCGTTGCGTTTGCGCTTGCGTGGGCGGGCTCGGCAATAGTTTCTCCTATACTTTTGTTGATATTGCGACCAATACTCAATTGGATGAAAAAGTGCAAAATATTTGCGTCACTTGCTCAAGCCATAGAAGACGGATTCAAGGGCAAGGCAATGAAAGTTGTCGGGAAAGAAGCGGGAGAAGCGTTGACAGGCGCGGAATTAAAACGACTTGAGCGTAAAAAAATGCTTGGCGTATATCTCTTCGTGGCATTTCCAATACCGCTGACAGGCGTATGGACAGGCAGCGCGATTGCAACTTTTATTGATATTCCGTTCTGGAAGGCAATGGCTATGGTATGGCTTGGCAACCTCACGGCTGGCGCAATAGTCACGTTGCTTGCATTTTTCCTTTCGGCGTATATGAATATAATACTCGATGTATTCTTTATTATAGTGATACTCGTCTTATTGCTTTTCATAGCAAGGACTGTGATAAAGATGGTCAAAAACAAAAAGCAGGCGCAGTCTCAATCACAAACGACAGAAAGTCAAGACGGCGAGGTTTTGCAAGATACCCAAGTCACTTCTTTAGATAATGCGGACGGCGCAGAAGGAATAGAAGTCAAAGACGGCTCAAAAGATATCCCTGTGCAGGAAAACACTTCGACAGAAGAGAAGGACGCGGAGACTAAGGTCGCGCGTACCAGCACGAATACAAAAAGCGCAGAGAGCCAAGAGGAAAAATAATGAAATATTACGAAATTACCGTAGACACCACCAGCGAAGCAAGCGAATTGATTGCTGAGATACTGACCGAGGCAGGTAGCAACGGCATTGGAATTTACGATCCAAAGGACCTTTTGGATCTTGCGGACAATGGCGTAATATGGGATTATATGGACGAGCATCTTATCAAAGACGACGGCAAAGCCCAAGTAAAGGGATACTTTCCTGTCGACGGCTTTGAGTCGGTCAAGGCTTTGATAGACGAAAAGATGGAATTTTTGACGGCGAACTGTCCGTTTGACTTTGGCACTTTGAACGTGACGAAGACTGTCGTCGACGACAACGACTGGGTGGAGAGTTGGAAAGAAAATTATAAGCCTATTCACGCAGGCAGAGTTACAATAGTTCCCGAATGGATAGATTACGCGCCGCAAGATGGCGAGTATATTGTAAAGATAGACCCCGGGATGGCGTTTGGCACGGGCGAACACGAAAGCACCAAGATGTGTCTTGAGTTTTTGCAAGCGTTGGGCGTCGATGGAAAAACTGTCATAGATATAGGCACAGGCAGCGGAATTTTGGCGCTTGCCTCTGCGAAGTTGGGAGCGAAGTCTGTCGAAGCGTACGATATAGACGACAACGCCGTCAAATCGGCGAAGTCAAACGCGGCGCTCAACGGCTTGATAGACAAACTCAAAGTCGACAATGCAAACTTGCTTGACAAGACGTCTGGTAAATTCGACATAGTGCTTGCAAATATCACGGCAGACGTGCTTATCACACTGTCCACTACGCTTGGCAATTATATGAAAAAAGACGGAGTAGTAATAATATCTGGTATTATTCTCAAGAGGGAAGAAGACGTCAAGAAGGCTTTTATCAGTGCCGGATTTGAGATACTCGAGCGCATAAATATGGGCGAATGGGTAGCGTTTAAATTGGGTACAAAACAAGGTTGAAATGGAAATCAAGAGATTTTTTGCAGATGCCAAAGATTATGACGGCAGATATATAATTTTAGACGGCGAAGAATATACGCATTTAAGCAAGGTCTTGCGGCACAAGGTAGGTTATCAAATTATAGTCAATCTTGACGACGGCAAAGACTATTACTGCACTATACGCGAAATGAACAGAGATTACGCCAAAGTCGAAGTCGACAATGTCGTCGACAACGAATGTAAGGCATCAGCCAGCGTGACGCTTTTTCAAGCCCTGCCAAAGGGAGACAAACTCGACTTGATTACGCAAAAATGCGTAGAGTTGGGAGTGGAGAAAATAGTTCCGTTTTTGTCGAGATATACCAATGAAAGCAAGTTTAATTTGCAAAGGCTCAATCGCATAGCGTTGGAAGCGTGTAAGCAGTGCGGCAGGGCGAGGTCTGCGCAAGTGGGCGAACTCGTTGACTTTGACGGTTTGCTGACTATGCTTGAAGATTACGATACAGTAATTTTGCCTTACGAACACGCAAAGGTGGGGAAGATATCCCAAGCGCAAGGCATTGAAAATGGCAAAAAGATAGCCGTTATAATAGGTAGCGAAGGCGGTTTTTCTCAAGAAGAAGTAGATAAAATCGTAGCAAGGGGAGGACAAGTCGTTTCGCTTGGAAAACGCATATTGAGGTGCGAGACGGCGGCAATAATCACGGCTGCGATTATTATGTACGAATTGGGAGATTTGCAAGGCTGATTTAGCGCAAAACAGCATTAGGATTATGAAAGTAGTAGTATACAACTTGGGATGTAAAGTAAATAAATACGAATGTGACAGTTTGCTTAAGACTCTCTCTGAAAGGGGGTATGACGTAAGCGAAGATTTGGTCTATGCCGATTTGTATATACTCAACACTTGCGCTGTCACAAACGAGGCAGAACGCAAGTCGCGCCAATGCGTGAGTCGGTGTCTAAAACTCAATCCAAATGCCAAAGTGGTTGTGTGTGGCTGCGCGTCGCAAAACGATCCGCAGCAATTCTCGCAAAAGAGCAACGTAACCTTTGTCATTGGCAGTGCTCAAAAGGGAAAGTTGGCGGACAGGCTACAGGAGAGCGGAATACTGCTTGAGCCAATTCCCAGAGAATACGAAGACGATTTTTCCGCCGAAGCGGTGCGTACGAGAGCGTACGTAAAGATACAGGACGGTTGCGACAATTATTGTTCTTACTGTCTTATACCTTACGTCAGAGGCAGAAGCCGTTCAAGGAGCATAGAGAGCATAGTCGAGGAGTGTAAAAATCTCCAGCGCAAGAGCAAAGAAATCACCGTTACCGGCATTGATATATCGTCGTACGGAAAGAATATAGGCAGCGATTTATCGACGCTAATCGACGCTTTAAGCAATATAGATTGCAGAATACGGCTTGGCTCTTTGGAAGTCAACGTGATAGATGACAAGTTGCTTAGCGCGCTTAAAAAACTCAAAGCCTTTTGTCCTCAATTCCATCTTTCTTTGCAAAGCGGAGAGAACGGCGTACTCAAGAAAATGAATAGGCATTATACCGTCGACGAGTATTTGCAAAAGGTAGAACTTATTCGCAAGTATTTCCCCGATTGCGCGATTACCACTGACCTTATTTGCGGTTTTCCGACGGAGAGCGAAGAAAGTTTTGAAAGCACTTTGCGCTTTATAGAGAAAGTCGGCTTTGCGCAAATGCACGTCTTTGGGTATTCGCCAAGAGAAGGCACGGTGGCGTCTAGGTATAAGTTGTTGCCGCCCGACGTGGTTAGGGACAGAGTGAACAGGGCAATAAAAGTTGCCGATAAAAAACGTCAAGAATACGTCGAGAGTTTTGTCGGCAAGACCTTGCAACTTCTCACTGAAGATATGGAGCAAGGCTATATGTGCGGATATTCTACTCAATATATCAAGTGTTATATTGACGGCGGCGAGAGTGACAGTCTGTATGACGTCATAGTTGAAAGAGCGCAAGACGGCATAGCCTATTGCAAGATAAAATAAATATGGACGATATAGGACAACTTTGTCAAAAGGAGAGTATTATGGACTGCATTTTTTGCAAAATAATCAAGGGCGAAATTCCCTCTTACAGAATCTATGAAGACGATATGACTTACGCATTTTTGGACATAGCAAGCGATAGTTACGGTCATACCTTGGTAATTCCCAAGAAGCATTGCGTCAACGTGCTTGATTGCAAAAAAAAGTATCTAAGAGCAACTATTGACACTGTTCAAAAGATTTCTCGACATTTCGTCGACAATTGCGGCTTTGAAGGCGTCAATGTTCTCAATGCAAGCGGACAGAGCGCGCAGCAGTCTGTATTCCATCTGCATTTTCATATCATACCCAGAAAGTCAGACGACGGAATCGACATTTGGGCGCTTAAAGAAAAGAAAGATCTTGACCTTGCCGAGATTTGCAAAAAGTTGAAAATTTAATGACAAAATTTTGTTGACAAGATTTTTTTAATATGCAATAATATTCAAGTAATTAAGCCGTATAGGGAAAGGAGGCGATAAAATTGTCGACAGTTAAAGTAGGTGAAAACGAGTCTTTGGACAGCGCTATCAGAAGATTTAAGCGTAAGTGCGCAAGAGACGGCATTATCGGTGACCTCCGTAAAAAAGAGGCTTATGAGAAGCCAAGCGTAAAGCGCAAGAAGAAAGCAGAAGCAGCGCGCAAACGTATGTACAAAGCATAAGTTAGAGAAATGGGAGACGTTTATTAGACAGCGTCTCCTATATTTTTTATTTGAACATTTTCTGTTGTCATTGACGCTCGCTACGTCCTCGCACCTGCTCGCTATGCCGTCACTTCGCTCCTTACGACCGCAGTGGGGTGGTTATGACTTCATTTCGACTTCGCTCGAAATGACATTAAGTTCAGTTGAGTTTGTTATTTTTGAAAAACTATTGAAATATTTTACCTAATGTTATATAATTGAGTTGAATACAAGACAAAATTAAAATAAGAGGAAAGAATGTTTTGGCAGATACTAAAGAATTTTGCGCTTCAAAATCTTGTGACGATAGGCGCAATAGTATTATTCGGATTTATTATTGCGCTTTGCAATAAGCGTTTTTATAGAAATTTCGGCAGTCACGGCACGGCTATATGTTACGTTACCGGCGTGATAGGTACTCCTGTGCACGAATGTTCGCACGCTTTGATGTGCTTGATTTTTGGACATAAGATAGTCGAAATGAAGTTGTTTCAGGTTGGAGACGACGGTACGCTTGGTTACGTTGCTCATACTTACAGAAAGCGAAACGTATATCAGCGTATGGGTAATTTTTTTATTGGCGTTGCGCCGATTATCGTAATTTCGGCTATACTTTTTGGATTTGCGTATCTTCTTATGCCAGATATGATACGCTCTTTGAACGCAAATTCAGATTTGACTAGTGCGTTTGGCAGTTTTGGCGGTTTCTTTTCCTATCTATGGACGGTGATCAAATCATTTTTTGTTGAAGCAAAGCATTGGCAATGGTGGGTATTTATTTTGATTGGCTCATTTTTGTGCTTACATTCGACTTTGAGCAGAGCGGACATAGCGTCGGCTTGGGGCGGATTTGTAATAGTAATAGTTCTGTCTTTGCTTTTTAATATTATTTTGGGAATTATCAAGTTGGAGTGGCTAGAGGTCTGCACTTATCATATCGTAAGGCTTGGAAGCATATTGGTCAGCACGCTGTTGCTTTCGCTTTTTATTTCGCTCATTGCGGTGGTGTTTTCCTATATAATACGTTTGATATTTTTCCGCAAAGGTTAATGTGACGATATTAGATTTAAATAATACTTTTGAAGAGGCAAAACAGTTGAGTTTTTGCCTCTTTTATTATATAATATCTACATTAAGTTTTTAGGTTGAAGAGTTTTTATGGATTACAAATCTTTATTGAACAGCGCTCAAATCTTGCCGGTAGAAGATACTCAAGGCGCAGTATTGGTGCTTGCCGGCGCAGGCAGCGGAAAGACGAGAGTATTGACTTACCGCATTGCCTATCTCATACAGAAAGAGGGCGTAGAGCCGCGCAATATTCTTGCAATCACTTTTACCAACAAGGCGGCAGGAGAAATGCGAGAGCGTATTACGCAAGTCACCGGACGCGGCGGTATGACGATATCCACGTTTCACTCGCTTTGCGCCAAGATACTTCGCGCAGATATTTCAAAACTTGGAGATTTCAACTCCAATTTCTCCATATACGACGACGAGGACAGCAAGAAGGTAATCGCGCGTATTCTCAAGGCTATGGAAGTTGAGGACAATAAAGAATACAAAAAACTTATAAAGTGGCATATTGCCAATGCAAAAAACCTTGCTATGAGCGCCAAAGAGTATGCTCCCAGACTCAAAGGAGAGCCGGAGGGGGATCTCATTGCTACTGTATATGAGAGATATGAAAAAGAACTCAAAGAAAACAACGCGCTTGACTTTGACGATTTGCTCTACAAGACGCTTTTGCTTTTTGCGACCAACAAAGACGTGCTTGACAAATATCAGACTTTGTTCAAGTATATTCACGTCGACGAGTTTCAAGATACCAACAAGATTCAATACACCTTGGTGAGACTGCTTGCCAATAAGTATGGCAATATCTTTGCCGTAGGTGACGACGACCAGAGTATATACGGTTGGCGTTGGGCTGACGTGTCCAATATTCGCAAGTTTACGCAGCATTTTCCCGATTGCAGAATATACAAACTCGAGCAGAATTACCGCTCGACAAAAAATATTTTGGACGTTGCCAACAAGATTATTGCCAACAATCCTTCGCGTATGGACAAGACTTTATGGACTGACGGCGAAAAGGGAGCAAGGGTAATATACAAGAGTTGTTATGACGAAAAGACAGAGGCAGATTACGTGCTTGAGCAAATCTCCAACATTATAGCCAGAGACGGTTATGAGTACAAAGACTTTGCAATTTTGGTGCGCGCAAGCGTGCTGACAAGGTCTTTTGAAGAGAAATTGGCGCTTTACAATTATCCTTATAGGCTCATCGGCGGCAATAAGTTCTTTGAGAGAAAAGAAGTCAAGGACTTTTTGGCGTATCTCAAATTTGTCTCCAACCCCAACGACAGCGAGAGTATCTTGAGAGTTATCAACGTGCCTAAGAGAGGCATAGGTGATACTGCCGTCCAAAGACTTATAGAGGCGTGCGCCATAAGCAGAATGTCGCTTATGCAGGGTATTCTCAATATCGACAGTCTGCCGCTTACGTCGGCAATAAAGAGCAAGATCAAAGTCTTTGCAGACGTCGTTGCCGTCTTGAATGAGAGAGCCAATATGCCGCTTGCCGATTACATAGATTTTGTTAATACGTTTGTCAACTTTGCAAGTCAGTATGATCCAAAGGACGAAGAGGATAAAAACAGACTTGACAACATTGACGAATACATCACTTCCGTTAAAGAATACTGCAAGGACAATGCGGATAGCAAACTCGACGAGTACTTGCAGTCGGTATCCCTTGTCACCGACACCGATCAGCCTATAGAGAATTGCATTACGCTTGCCACTGTACACGGCGTAAAGGGCTTGGAATATAAGTGTTGTTTTATTGTCGGACTTGAAGAAGGTTTGTTCCCAAGTTTGAGAGAAGACGACGACCAAGAAGAGCGCCGTATTATGTACGTTGCCGTGACGAGAGCAAGAGAAAAATTATATTTGACAAATGCGCAGTCGCGCTTTAGATACGGACACAGAGATTACTGTATGCCGTCGCGTTTTCTCAAAGAAGGCGGATTTATTCAAGAGCCGTCTGCAAGAAACAGCGTAAGCAATATTATGCGCGACTTCAACGAAGATTTTGGAGGATATCAAGAGATACCGCAGAAGTCTGCGTACAGCAATTACAATAAGATTCAAGAGATGAAGAAGTTGATGAAAAATTACGCCGCAACTCCCGCCTTTGCAAAAAGCGCAGGCGGACAGACGCCGCAATCAAAGGACACTTCGATATTTAAAGTGGGTATGACTGTCGAACATTCACGATTTGGACAGGGTAAGATTATTGCCATAACCGGTGAAAACGCAAAGATAGAGTTTCCAGTGTTGGGAATCAAGACCTTTAATCTTCGCCTTGCTCCTATTAAGGTAGTGGAGTGATGGTGAGTGACCGAGCGTGTATATTAGCCGTCTTTTTGCCCTAACGTCGAGTCTCAAGAAGTCGACGTGTACGGCAAGTACACTTGACGACTTCATTTCGCCCTAGCACGGACAAAAATACAACTAATCTCCACGCTCGAGACAAATTAGTTTAAAGTATAGTCATTTCGACTATAGCGAAGCGTAATGGAGAAATCTAATCCTTATTTGTGATAGGCGAATAAAACTATAGCAAAGTGACGATATAACTTTTATAAAACTGCTTGCACCGCAAGCAATGGGAGAGAATATGAACAAAACCGAGAGAATGACAGAATTGGTGAATTTGCTCAACGAATACGCCTATCAATATTACACGTTGGACAATCCTACGGTTGCCGACGCGGAATACGACAGATTATATGACGAACTCGTTGCGTTGGAGAGCGAACTCGGCTACAGTCTTGACAATTCTCCCACAAAACGCGTGGGTGACGCGGTACTCAAAGGCTTTAAGAGCGTACGCCATCTTGGCAGATTATATTCTCTCGACAAGTGTCAGACTAAAGATGCGCTTTCGGCTTGGCTTGACAAACTTGTCAAGGCTTGCGGATATATGCCAAAGTGTTCGCTTGAATATAAATTCGACGGTTTGACGATAAATTTGCTTTACAGAGACGGCAAACTTGAGAGAGCCTCTACCAGAGGCAACGGCGTTGAGGGCGAAGAAGTGACCGAACAGGTCAAGACTATCAAATGCGTACCCCTATCCATTGATTACAAAGGCGTTGTTGAAGTGCAGGGCGAGGGTATAATGCGCCTGTCCGCGCTTGCAGAGTACAACGCAAAAGAGGGGGTTACGCCTCTCAAAAACGCTCGTAACGCAGTCGCGGGAGCAATAAGAAATCTAGACCCAAAAGTCACGGCTTCAAGACGGCTTGAGGTGATTTGTTACAACGTCAATTATATCGAAGAGGACTTTGCGTCAGGCAGTGATATGATAGAGTTTTTGAAGAAAAACAAGTTTAAAGTCAGCGATAAATTCGATTTGTTTGACGACAAGCAACGACTTATTGACAGTCTTGACGGCATACAGCAAAAGCGCGACAGTCTCGACTTTCTCATAGACGGAGCGGTAATTAAAGTCGACGACACGTCTATCCGCGAGGATATGGGATATACCGAGAAGTTTCCCAAGTGGGCGGTGGCATTTAAGTTCCCTGCGCAGGAGGCAACTACAACTTTGCTTGACGTAATATGGCAAGTATCGCGTACAGGCAAGTTAAATCCTTTGGCGGTATTGGAGCCTGTCGACCTTGCAGGCGTAACGGTAAGCAGGGCTACGCTGTCCAATATCAGCGAGATACGCCGCAAAGATATCAAGATAGGCAGCCGCGTTTTCATTCGCCGAAGCAACGACGTTATCCCCGAGATACTGGGCATTGCCGAGCATACGCCGCAATCTGTCGACGTAACCAAGCCGACGACTTGTCCCGCTTGCGGCGCGCCTGTGATAGAAGAGGGGGTATTTCTCAAATGCTCTAACGCAAAGAATTGTGCTCCCGCTATAGTGTCGGCAATGTCGCACTTCGCGTCGCGCGACGCAATGGATATTGACGGCTTGTCCGACAAGACTTTTGAGACGTTGTATAACGAAGGCAAACTCAATCATTTCGTTGATATATACAATCTCAAAGCAGAGGACTTTGAAGGCATAGAGGGCTTTGGTGACAAGAAGATAAGCAATATCCTGAACGCTATTGAAAAAAGCAAAGACACTACGCTTGACAGATTTATCTATGCGCTTGGCATTGCCAATATAGGCAAAAAGGCGGCAAAACAACTTGCCGACGAATTTAATACTTTGGACGCGGTAATGCGCGCGACTTATTTTGAACTCAAATCAATTGACGATTTCGGTGATATTATGACCAATTGTCTCATAGAATATTGGGCGAATGAAAAACATATTCAAGAGGTCGAAAGCCTGCTTGCAAACGGTGTTAAGATTGCGCAAAAGCAAGTTGTAGAAGGAGCGTTGAGCGGAAAGAAAGTCGTCTTGACAGGATCTTTGCCCACGCTCAAGAGATCGCAAGCCAAACAATTGATAGAGCAAAACGGCGGAGAGGTAGCCGAGTCGATATCCAAGAGCGTAAATCTAGTTATTGCGGGCGAAGACGCGGGAAGCAAACTTTCAAAGGCGCAGAAACTCGGTATTGAGATAATTGACGAAGACAGATTGATGTCAATCGTCAATGGTGAAAAGTAATATGATTTTGCAAGGATAGGCAGAGGATAGATATGGATTATTTGGCAATAGTGATCATCACATTGATATCAGGCGTATTCGGCACTGGGCTTGGCGGATTGATAGGCGCAATATTGCGCAGAGACTCCAAAAAGGTGGTGTCACTTTTGCTGTCTTTTGCAGGCGGTATTATGCTTGCGGTTGTGTGTTTTGATCTTATGAACGAGCCTATTGAGATGATGAAAAGCGGGGAGTTGCCGTCATATACGCCCATTGCGGTGGTAGCGGCTGTCGCAGTAGGCTATGCTTCGGTATATCTTCTTAATCACGTCATAGACAAGCACACAAACAAGGAAGTAAAGCACATTGACAAGAATCATCCGACGACGGCAGACGACCTTGACGAACTTATTCACGCCGATCACTTTGAGAGTCACAAAGAGGGCGCAAACAATTCAAGATCCAACCTCTTTGTCGCAGGGCTGGTAATGATGATGGCGATATCTTTGCACAATTTTCCTGAAGGAATGGTCATCGGGGCGTCTTACGCAATGGAAGAGGATATCAGCGCCGATCTTTTTTCGAGCGCGGGGTTTATAATGGCGATAGTGATAGGATTACATAACATTCCCGAGGGTATGGCGGTATCGGTGCCGTTGATTTCGGGCGGAATGGGCAAAGTCAAGTCGGTATT
>JAIDUV010000068.1 GCA_029060025.1 Clostridia bacterium
CTTACACCAGGCAAATCTCTTACTCTTCCGCCTCTGATGAGTACCACGCTGTGCTCTTGCAAATTGTGTCCGATACCTGGGATATAAATCGTACCCTCAAGACCGTTTACAAGACGAACTCTGGCAATCTTTCTCATAGCGGAGTTAGGTTTTTTAGGAGAAGTGGTCGTAACAGAAAGACATACGCCTCTCTTTTGAGGATTCTTCTGCATAATAGGAGCAGTAGACTTCTTGACTTGCTTCTCGCGTCCTTGCCTGATAAGTTGATTGATTGTTGGCATTTTTTGCTAACCTCCTGTAGTAATGTGTCGGATGAGTTATCCAGCAACCCCGAAGGATAATCTCATATCTTTGACTAAAAACGGTCACACCCACCGTTCTTTTGTGCATAATGTAGTATTTGGGCATAATTATACCCAGACATCAACATTTTATATGCAATTAAGTTTTAAGTCAAGCGTTTGTTATTGGTTTTTCAAAAATATTAAGTAATAATTCTACGAATACTCTATATATAATATTGAATAGTGCCAGATAGTTTATCCTTTTAATAAGTAGCGACAAAATGGAGTCTTACGACTTTTTTGTTTGGTCGGTAGTGCGAAGTCCAACCTTTTAATCTCACCTTAAGCATAGTCGAGAGGTCTAATCCGTTTATTAAATAATAATGAATAAACAATAGTGTCGGATAAATTATCCATTCAACCGAAGTGAGATATCTAATCCTTTTGTAATAATTGGTTAAGATTTCTCCACTTCGGTCGAAATGACATATTACAGCGCGAGCGTCAATGACAAAAGGGATAAAAAGACAAATGGCGGGAATAATTCCCACCTTTGCCTTAATGCGGTTGCAATTACTTCTTGCTTCTCATAGCGCGTTGCTCTCTCAACAAATCTTGATAGCGCTCTATTTGGTCGTCTCTCAAATCCACCATCTTCTTTGCCGTCTCAAAGGCTTGCTTATCGCTTACTACCACTTCTGTCTCTTTGACTTTCACCTTCGTGCCGTCTCCTGTCGCGTCTCTTCTAATGTCTTTCATATACTCGTCTTCCATCTTGAGTAACGCTACTGTTGTGTCTTTCTTTATCGTAAGTTTGATAAGCGGATTGGTACTTGTCAGTCCGTATACTACGAAGTACGTCGACTTCTTCTCTTTGCACTTATACTTTGTCAGTGCATAGTCTCTTAAGCCATCAAAGTATTTCTTTTGCTCTTTGCTTAGCAATGCGTACGCTTCGTCGAGTGTAAGTCTTGGCGCCTTTTCTACCTTTGGTTTTGCAGGAGCGGTTACTTTTACTTGCTTCTCCACTACCTTCTCGACCACCTTTTCTACAGGTACTTCTATTATCTTCTCGACTGGTACTTCTACCTTGACTTCCTTCTCGACAATCTTCTCAACCTTGACAGGTACTTCGACTTTTACTTCTTTCTCTACAATTTTTTCAACTTCGACAGGTACCTCAACTATTTTCTCTACTGGCACCTCGACGACTTTTTCCACAACCTGCGTTGCCGCAACTTGCTGAACCACGTCTCGCTCTAACAACTTGGCAATAAGCGCTTCTTGATTTTTCATCATCTGCTCAAAACGCTCGTCATTCTTTTCGATAATCTTCTGCATCTTTTCGTCGTTTTTGCGAATTTCCTCTTTGTTGTCCTTAACAACTTCGGTAAGGCTTTTAATCACTTCGTCACTGACAGAAGCCTGTTGCGGCAAAAGTTGTTGCATACCCGGCAAGAGCGCCGTCACTGTGTCGGAAATAATGCCTCTTATATCTTCTGCCGGTATACCGCGTTGCATTCCCATATATCCGCCCTGCGGCATTCCTTCCATATTTCCGCCTTGCGCTCCGCCGAACATACGCATAAACATCATTTGCATATCTTCGTCACGACGACGATACTCTTCTTCTCGACGCATATTATCTTCTTGACGTCTTCTGTCTTCAAGATCGTATCTATTGCGTTCAAACTCTTCTTTTGCGTATTCCAAATCGTCTTCGGCTTTTCTGCATCTGCTCTTGGCTATCAGCATTATCACAAAACTTGCAACTGTCAACGCTATGAATACGCACGCTATTATCGTCCAACTCGTTGACGCCCAGCCAAACAAGCCTATTGCTCCTGCCGCATAGTAACTCTTATATCTCTCATTTGCTGTCTTGTTGGCTCTCTTGCGTCTACTTTCGTAACTTGCCGTCTTCGCCAAGAACGCTATTATCAGTATTATACATACGCCGCTTACTATTGCCTGCCAGTACTCCTTAAGCGCTTGAAGTATGCTGCCAAAGTCAATTCTGCCTCCGCCTTTGTTTTCCTCTTCGTCTTGGTTGCCACTGCCCGGCGCGTTGGGGTCTGCTCCCTCGCCGTCTGCATTGAGCGTAATCGTATACTTAAACGTCGCGCCTTGACGTATGAAATAATTTCCCTCTACTTCTGCCGTGACTGTATACTTGCCTGCGTATATTGACGTCGTGTAATCTCCTCCATACGTCAGGCTTACGCCTTCCAACGGATTACCTTCGCTATCCAATACCGTCGCGCTTGGTCTTTGCAACTTGCCGTTGAACTCAAACGTATCCTCGTCCCACTCTATCGTGATGACTTGCATTCCGCCTCTCGGCATTATTACCCAATACCATTCAGTATTGCCGTCTAATTCGTAATTGTCATACCAACTTGCGCTTGGATTTGCCGAAACCGTCACTACGTAAGAGCCTACTTCGCTTGCCTCTATATCTCCGGTCATTATGAAGTCTACCAGATAATCAAACTTGGTCTCGTCTCCTGCTACTATGCCTATGACCCCGCTGAGTTTTGGTGACTGCATCTGTCCTTCGACGTACACAAAGTCAAACTTATCCCAATCGGCTATCAAATGCGCTTTCTCTATCTTCCAAGTTATCGTCACTGACGAGCCGTACTGCGTGTCCGGCGTCTCCCAAGAACAGTTCGTCGTGTCACTTAAAGTAATCACAGACCTATACGTCTTTGCGTCCTTGCCCTCCGGTGACGTGCTTATGCTCATTACGCTTGGGTGATATCCTGTCAATAGATCGGCTAGTTTTTTTGTCGTTCCGTCATATACCAACGTATTCTCAAGATACGGCGTTGCAAACACTGCTTTGACAATCTGGAATGTCAATGTCTCGCCTTCCGCTATTGCATAAGCGTCACTCTTGAGCACTACTTTGATTTGGTAAAATCCTCGCTCTATCATCTCTTCTAGAGTCTTATTGCCCACTGCCTCGTATTCAAACTCTATGTCCTCTACTGGCATTCCGTCTATCATTATCGTTGCGGTCGGGTGTTGCGCTTCGCCTGTATACATCAACTCTTCTGCGCTCCATACCACCTTTACCGCCGTACTCTCTACTATCTTCAACGTAATTTGTATATCCTCAGAAAGTTTGAAGTCGTCTCCAAGGTCGGGGAAAGTGATATTCACGTAATACGTGCCAGGTCCCGTAAGGCTGTCTGCGTCGACTTCCTGTCCTCTGCTGTTGACGTACGTATACTTGACTTGCGTAGCCACCTTCTCGTCGTCAAACGTGGGGAATCTGTCGGGGCGCAATGCGTCTATACCTACTACTTCGCCTGTATACGGCTTGGTTATGTTTCCGCCGTTGTATTGCGCCAATATTCCGCTTACGTCTATCGTCTGTTGCGTGAGCGGGATATCTACGTCTTTATCCAACGGATATCCGTTAAACGAATAAGATATATTTACAGTGTCCGTTATCTTTTCTGCATTGGATACTTGCAACTTCTTAAGCAAGTTGTTGTAAGTAATCATATACGAGCCCCAAGGTACTTCAGCCCACTCTTCAAGATAGTCCTGCGTGCCCTTGGTTCCGCCGGTATAGAATGCCTCTACCTTTAGATCTCCTGCCTTCAACGTATCCAACGCCATTATGTTCCTGTTGAGCACCGTCACTCTCAAGTCCTCGATTTTGTCCGCTCTCAAAAACTTGGCTGTCAAATGCAAGTCGCTGGTAATAAGATTGCTTGCAAAGTCCCATCTTGTGTCCAGCGCCGCTGTCGCGCTGTCCGGCTCGGCTGCATTATAATACCAACCTACAAACAACTCTCCGTCTTTGCTCGGCGCTGTAGGCTCTACTACGTGCATACCGTATCTGTATTCATTGCTATCGTCTACCGTACCGCTCTCCGTCTTAAACTTCACGCTGTACGTCGCAGTCATTGTCGTTACTTTGATTACTATTGGCTCCTTGACGCTTGGAAACGCCGTAGTCGGCGAGCCTGTAGAATTCGTCTTCTTTCTGTACTTGCTTACTAATATCGTCTCGCCGTCTATTACAAACGCCGGACTCTCTCCCGCTAACGCGCCTGCCAGCGAAGCGTCTTTTGCAAGTTCTTCCGCAAACGCCTCGTCAAATAAATCCGCTACGTGCGCATAAGGCAAGTTGTCGTTATACTTGACGACGTTGAGTACCATAGTCACGCCTATAGCGTCAAACATATCAAAGGTAATAGATAAGTATTTCACCGCAAAAGCCCCGCTATAGAAAATGGCTTGACCTGCTGAGTCTCTTATACCCTGATAGTTGCCAAGATAACTTTCATCAGGCTGGAAGGTCACTTCTCTGGTAACTTTTCCGTCAGTTACGTCTCCTTCTGCTATACTTCCCAAGTTCAACCTCCAAGCGGTTGCGCCGGTAATGTATTCTCTGTTACTGCCTACCAATGCGTACATCTTTGCAATAGGCTTGATATCTCTATAATCCATTCCTACGTACGCAGTCTCTTCTGTCGTCAAACTCTCAAGATACAACGGCGCCGGCGTGATTTCCACTTCCGGTGCGTCAATTGCGCCTTTGCCTATCCAAAGCGGTTCAGTCTTTGAATTAAAAGAATATTCAAGCGAATAAACTCCGCTGTCATTGACGTTTGTAACCTTATTATACGACGATTGCGTACCGTTGGGGGCTTTTACCTTGCCGGAAGTCTCAACTTTATACCACTGATAATCAATTACAGCGTCCGACATATCGTCGACAGAAACGCTGCTTGCAATGGCTACGTTCTGACCTTTTTCATATACTCTTGTATACTTAGCGCCGTCTAAAGTCGCATTGGTGACGCTAATAGAATCCGTCACGCCGCCTGTGTACTCCCAGACAGCATATAGTGTCACTTCTCCGCGAAGTCCTGCCTTCATTTCCTTAAAAGGCTCGCTTGTATTATTTATATCTTCAGTCCAACCGAGGAATTTGTGATTTGCCTCTTCGGCAGGAACGTATAACGTATCACCTTTGCGCACAATCGTCAAGTTTTCGTCAGTGACTTCGTATTGTGTCGAAACGTCATCCCCTGAATTTGAGAGCATATAATTTTTGTAAGTTACCGTCACTTGCATATCATTGCGGACAGGAGAATTTAAGTAAGTGTACTTAGTGCCTATCAAAGTCTTATCAAGCCATATATCGTCGGGTATGGACGAATCAGTCTTTGCAGCGGAAATTAAGTCCGCTTCCGCCTTTGCCTGTCCTTCAGCCGTGTTGGACGGAGTTGACGTACCGGAACTTGTGATAAGATGACCGTAATAATTACTGGAAGTCGCAACGGTGTTATCAAGCACGGTCGTAAAATTTCCGACAGAATTAAGGTCAACTGCGCGCGTATAATCGGCTGCATTATGCACGTTTACTGCCGTCGTAGCGTTTCTTGCTCTTGTATAGTGAGAATTACCAGCACCTGCCGTAACTTCATAGAGAGAATATGTTAAAGGAGTAGCAGTGGCGCTTGTCTGCTTTACAAAGACAGCGCTTGTATAAACGTTGGTAAGTTTGATGCTAGTAGGCACATAAGAATTTGCCTCAATATGAAACAACGCAGCATCCCATATTAAATTTCCCGCCTTGGCAGTGCGCATAGACACTACGTTGGTCAATTCTATATTAACGCCGCTTGAGGCTCTCAAGCACCCTATCACGCCTCCGGAAAAACGTTGAATGCTGGATTGATAGTCCTGTTGCATATCCAAAAATACAACGCTATCATATACTTTAATTTGAGCATTAGACGTCGTAGAGCCTATAAAACCTCCTTGATAGTTATACCCGCCAAGTCCTGGTGTATTTAACACGGTATTGATAGTGCAACGATATAAATTGATCGTACCGGCAGCAAAGCCTATCATTCCTCCCACGCTAGTGTCAGTTGAAGAAAACGAATTTGTCATTTTGATTTCCGTCTCAAAGTGACAGTTTAAAATAGAATTCGTTTCTTCTGTATTTCCTACCACCCCACCAGTTGCCGTTCCATTTGAGATACTACCTGATAATTTAATCGTACCACTAAAATCACTTATTACGGCATTTTTAATAGAACGGAAAAGACCACTAGCAGCACGAGAATTAAATACTATAGCAAAATCAATATTGATAATTGAATATCCATTTCCGCAAAAAATACCTCCAAAAAAAGGTACCTGCTCAATTTGCGCGCCTGCCACAGCAGGGTCAGCGTCAATATCATTGCCCAAAGCGTAATATTTGCCTTGAGTAACAGTATATGCAGTCGCGCTTGCCGCAAAAGCATTCCACTCGCCTATCGTAGAAATGACAAAAGGATTTTCCTTAGAGCCACGCGTCGCACTTGTATTTACGGTGACGTCCACGACGTCTTCTTCGGTGGGCTTAGAACCGCTTGTGAGCGCATTGTGATAAGCAAGCGCCTTAGTCCAGTCTGTATAACTATATTTAGAACCGTTTTTGAACTGAGAAAAACTGTCGGACGGGCAGTCTTCTACGTTGGTTGCAAGATTTTGCTTATTATCCACGTTTTTAAAATCATATATATCATTGACTTGCGAGGAGATATAAGTCAACAAAATCATTCCTAAGGTCAAACATAAAATTAAAGAAACAAATATCAGACCTCTCCCATATTTCTTTATAATTTTCTTCATACTGTTTTTCCACTCCTATTCTCGCGTATTGGTTTACGCTATTACATCAAGCGCGCCAGAAAGTATAAAATAACGACGTTATACCATCTTTCCAAAAAAAGTATACTTTTACTGAC
>JAIDUV010000069.1 GCA_029060025.1 Clostridia bacterium
AAGTGATATAGATTTTATAATTTATAATGGTCTTTTTAAGCATTATAATACGTAGTTTTTATTTTTATGTAAAATCCTTGACAACAATAACAATATATTTTATAATTGCATTGTGACAGTTGTATATGCTGTTAATAATGATAAATAGGAGGTAATCTATGAAAACGGCGGCAAAAGTATTTATTATTTTGAGTATGATATGCGGTTGCATAGCAATCTTGCCTTTGATTTTTGGCGGAATTACTCTTTCAAAAATGAAGAAAGCAACGAAAGCATCAGAACTCACTGTATGGGGTATTCTTGACATCTTTTTCTGTGGTATTATCGGCGGAATTTTGGTTCTTTGCCTCAAAGACTCTGACTTGGCAAAGTAATCGTAATCTAAAAACAAAAAATGACGCATTTAAATATGCGTTATTTTTTTAGTTATAGGGGCTCGTAATAATCAAAGCAAGCGTTACTATTTCGAACTGGCATAATATGGAACACATTATAAGACTTGCCTAAAAGCGTAGAAAAAAATAAGATAGCAAAACTCTCTTATTTACTTTCTTGCAATATGCAAGTCTTGTCAATTGGTGGAGCAGTAGTAATCTAAAACGAATATTCTACAAAAAATAAAATTTATCGTCCTCGTATTTTGTACAAACACAATGGGCAATATAAAAGTTGCCTGTTTTATTTTTTGTTGAACTCTTTCATATGAGTTGTGCTTCCGCCGTCAACCAAAACGTCAACGCCTGCAAGATATCCATTTCTTTCATCTGCAACAGATGCGATTGCAAAGCCAAGTTCTTCCGCTTCACCCATTCTCTTTTCCGCAGCAAAAGGAATGAGCATACCGCCGTCTTTTGATTCAAGGTTACCCATATCTGTTGCAATTAAGCCGGGGCTAAGTGAAACGACTCTTATACCCTTTTCTCCATATTCAAATGCGCATTTTTTTGCGTACCAGCAAACAAAGTTTTTAGACATTGCATAAGCAAAACCTGATACAGCATACTCGCCTTTGGATTTTGCTAGTCCGCTCATTTTAACAAGTTTTTTAACAAATAACTCTTCATCAGTATCTGCAAGTTTATAAATTTTTGTCTTGATTAAAAATTTAGGCAAAACGTAAGCGGAGTTTGACGCTATATCGCAAATAACGCTGCCTTTGTTCATAAGTTTTGAAAACTCTTCATTGACATAAACTGTTCCAAGAGAGTTTACGCGGATAATAGTTTCCGATTTTGCCATTGCAGGGGAAAGACCTGCCGAGTTGATAACGTTTTTGATTTCACCAAGAGTTGCGGCGTACTCTGCAAGTTCTTTCACGCTTTCACGTTTAGAAGTGTCGCAGGTTTTTGCATAAGCAACGTAGCCAAGAGATTTAAGTTCTTCAATTGCTCCGTCAAGTTTGTTTTGAGTTCTTCCGGAAATAACGATGATTTTTTCTTTTGGCATACACTTTGCAGTAGCAAGTCCCATGCCGCTTCCACCACCGGTGATTACGCAAACACTAGGCATTAAAATTTTCCCTCCTTAAATTATGAATATATCTGTTAAAAGTATAGCATCTTCCATAATTTCAGTCAATTAAAAATTAATTTAACAATGCAAAATTACGATCTCATAATATTATGCTATATGCTACGTCATATTATATTGAGCAAGTCCTGGGATTCGTTCATTAGTTTTATCTAAAATGTGTGGGGAGAGAAACTAAACAAGATTGCATACGATTATGATAATTAGACTACAAGATTATTTTATAAAGTTATGGTGTTATTTATAGGGCTCGTAAGGAGCGAATGCGAGCGTCACTATTTCGAACTGCCATAATATTGAACACATTATAAGACTTGCCTAAAAGCGCAGAAAATAAAAATAAGAGAGATTTCACTCTCTTATTTATTTACTTGCAATATGCAAGTCTTGTAAATTGGTGGAAGTTATAGGGCTCGAACCTATGACCCTCTGCTTGTAAGGCAGATGCTCTCCCAACTGAGCTAAACTTCCATTTGTCGATTGCCTATTGATTTTAGCATAATACAAAAGTGATGTCAAACGATTTTAAATATTTTCTTGACAGTATACAAAAAATTTAATAAACTATAATTATCAGAGAGGTGTAATATGGTAAAGGCAATGTTTAGTATATTGGTGGTGTTTCTCGTAATCATTATAATATTGTTATGCGTGGGGTATTGGTTTTTCAATTATACCACGTTGGAGAAATTGGGATACGCCGACGTTGAGATTGCCGAGACGGAGTTGCCCAACGGTGAAAAGGTATCTGTTACGCCGCGCAGTATAGGCATCGAAAATATGACTATGAAAGAACTGCTTAATTGGTTTAAAGACAGACTTAAGTCTGGCAAGACTGCGGAGTAGTTTAAATCTATTAAATAATTTGATGTCATTTCGACCGTAGTGGAGAAATCTCAATCTATTTGCTGATATTATGAGATTCTTAGACTGCTTTCGGAATGACATTTTTTATTTTGCTTTATTAAGCAACTCGATTAAATACGGAATTGTTTTTTCAAATTTTAAACCGTACCAATGCGATTTATCAAGACTTGTGACCTCGACAGTTTTTTGCGTGTACTTGACAGCCAAGTCTAGACTTTGGGACAAGTCTAGGTCGTTTGCAAGCGCTCCGGTGAGCGTTGACGCAAAGGCGTCACCGCTTCCCAAGAACTCGCCTTTGACTTCTTGCGTATCAATAAAATTTACTCTATTGCCGTCGCAGTAAGCAAGGCACATACCTGTCTTTGTCCTTATTCCCGTAATTACAAATCTTTTAATGCCTTTATCAATAAGACTATTGCATATATTTAAGATACTGTCTTTTGTTTGTATTGGAGAATATTCCGTACTCGACAAAAGGCAGGCTTCGCTTAAGTTGGGTAGCGCAACAAAACTTTTTTGGCACAGAGCCGCGATATTATGCGCAAAGTCATCAGTAATGCCGTCATAGAAAATTCCGTTTTCTGCCATTGCCGGATCGACGATAAGTTGGGCGTCGGGGTAGAGGCTGCACACTTCTTCTGCTGCTTTGACTGCTGCGCTTGAGCCTAAGTATCCTAAGTATATAAAGTCAAATTCGAGACCAAGTGATTTATAATGTTTTGCGGCAGGTACGATGTTGTCTTTAAGGTCAATATAGGTATATCCTTTAAAGCCGCTTGTATGCGTGGAGAGAAGGGCAATAGGTAGAGATACGGTCTCTATACCCATTGCGGAAATTATCGGCAAGGCTACGCTCAACGAGCATTGTCCAAATGACGAATAATCTTGAATTGTCAATACTTTTTTATCTTTCATAAATTCTGTTTACCTTTGATTATTATCGCAATTCGTCGTTGTTTTCAGATGTTATATCTTTTTGCGCTCTTTCTTGCGTCGACTCAATTTCACTTGACGTATTTTGCGTAGTCGTATCGTCTAATGCGGCTGGTGATGCGACTTGAGGCGTGCGGTTGTAAATCTTTTGGAATATTCGCTTAAGTTGGCAAGCGTAAAGCAATACTGTTGCTACCACTGCGGATATTGTGCCTTGCAGGATATTAAAAGGCAAGTTGACGACACCGCCAGTCCAACTGTCTTCTGCAAGCAAAAGACCTTCGGCAAGAAAATATCCAAGCGCCATTTCTAATCCGCCGACAATGCTTCCCAAGCAATAAAATATTGATTGCGGAACTTGGTTTTTGACTGTTTTAGAGATTATTTTGAATAAAAGTCCTGCAATCAAGCCTTCCAGAGCCTTTATTACTAGGGTAAACGGCGCATAAGCCATATATCCCAAAATGACGTCACCGAGCATTGCGCCCAATGCGCCGGTGATAAGAGCGGGGATAGGACCTAGAAGACACGCCGACATAAAGATTGGAATATCTCCGAAGTTGTAATATCCCGACGCAAGCGGAACGCTTGCAAGTGTGAGTGCGGTTGTCAAAGCCGTCATCAATGCGGTGAATACGATAAGGCGTATTCTCTTTGTTCTCTTGCTGGAATCCATAGTTTGCTCCTTTAAGGGCAAAAACAAAGCGTCAAAATAATGCAACTTGAGTTGCAATTAAATCTAATCTTTCCCATTCTGACTTTACAGGCGGTTACGGAATCTCACCGTATCGGCTGTTGGGGCTGTTGGACTCGTTCGCTCAAAGGCGACATTACCACCGGTCAGCATTTCGCTTGCCCAAAGATTGTTTTTTTCTTAATAATAACGCCAAGCCGACCTGTTGTCAAGTGACTTGGCGAAAGTTTTTAAAAAAATATTTCTCTCTTATTTCTTCTAGTTTTCTCTTTCTTCAAATTCTTTTACGGCGGTGTAGGTCTTGAATGCCAAGAATTTTGCGCCTTTGGAGTTAAAGTGTAGCATATCTTCCGAGTATAATGAAGTTTTGCCTTGCGTAATATTGTATAAATCAATATATGGAATTTGATATTCGCTCAAAATCTCTTTTTGTATTTTAACGATTTTTGAGAGGTTTTCGTGAGAAAAATCAAATTCGTGCAAGTTGGTATCCACATACGCCATAGGACTAGTCATTGCAATAATTTGAGGTTTACTCTTAAGATTGTTGATACTGTTGATAATCGACCTATATGCGTTGGAAAAATCTGCTTCGTTTGTAAAGTTTTTTTGTCTGGCGTCATTGGTGCCAAGCAGCATTATTACGTAATTTGGTGAGTATTGTTCAAGCAGACTCAAAGCAGGAAGATTGAAATAGCACTTGGCGCTGTGGCGGTTGAGCGCATAACCTGCAAAGCCTAAATTAACCACGTCAAAGTTTTTGCCAAGCAGTTTGGCAAGTCGAGCAGGGTAACTCTCGACTTTTCTATTGAGGAGCGTCGTACCGTAGGTCAGGCTATCACCCACGCAAGCAACTTTTATCCCCTCAAAATTCACATTTACGCAAGGTATCCTCATAAATTTTCTCCATAGATTTAAATGAATAATTCTATATGCAATATTATATCATAAGAAAATTATCAAGCCAACTATTTTTTTAAATTTTTGAAAATTTGCCGAAATGTGTCGATAAATTCATTTATTATATAATAATTATTTATATTTTAAATAATTATTATGAGAGATATTTTAAATTCTTGACTTTTTTTTGATAATAGATAATAATATTGATGTGTTATTTTTGTATAGGCATCCATAGTCTAATGGATAAAACATCACCCTCCGACGGTGAAGTTATGCGTTCGAGTCGCATTGGGTGCGCCATATACAATTTTACTTGAACGAGGCATAGTTTGGCTGTAGAATATTCTTGAAAGTACAACTCATCTGTGTTATAATATATTTGCTGAAATAATAAAAATATGGCGAGGTAATCATAGATGAAAGATAAAGCATTGGTTGTAATTGATATTCAAAACGACATCACTAAAAATTACAAAGAAATAATCGACAATATCAACGCCGCTATTGATTGGGCTGTAGATAATGATATGCATATTGTATATATTAAACATAACAACTTATCGGCAGGCACTCGAACATTTAAACCCGATACGCGAGGAGCGGAGTTGGTATCAGATATGAAGATTGTGTCTGACAACATATTTGTAAAGAGTAAGGGTAATGCATTGACAAGCGAAAAGTTTGCTTCTTTTATAAGCGAAAACGATATTAAAGAATTTTATATCGCAGGCGCAGACGCAATTGCCTGTGTAAAATCCACTTGCTATAATATGGCAAAGAATGGGTACATAGTTCACGTTTTATCTGACTGCATTACAAGTTATGATAAAAAGAAGATTCCAGAAATGTTAAATTACTACGAACGCAACGGTTGCAAAATTGAAACATTGAATTAGTAGGGTATGCCATTACAACCTTAATATTTAAACTGGCTTATAATTTAAAATTACTAATAAACGTCGATAATAATTTTTTAAGAGATATCTATTAAAATATAATTAGATATTGACAGATAAATGTTATGCACAGTATAATGTTTATAAAGAAAGGTTAAATTAAGGAGACTTTTATGGAAAAGAAATTGAGCAGAAAAAACTTAGCGGTTTCATTGATGACACTTTTTGCAATTGTCGCAATTATGCTAGGCACAGTTTTTATCAGCGGTTGTAAAGGTTGGGGGAAATTGAATTATGATAAAGAGCGCGGCAATATCGCAGTTGAAAAAGTTGAAAATGCGCAGTATACGCCTGATATTGATAAATATCTGTCGACCAATTCCGCGCAGACAGCAAGTTTTGCTGCGAGTGACGACGAAAACGAGCGCGTAGACGAATTTACCGCGCTTATCGAAGAATACGCGACTGTCCAAAATTACGCAGGCGCAGGTAAGTATTTGGGCTACGATATATACGAGATAAAAAATGAAATAAAGTTTGTAGTAGAAATGGTGCCTGCCTTCAATCAATGGTTTAGGATGCCCACTATGAGAGAAAAACAAGGCTTTGCGGCAATACCTTATTATGAAAATTGGGCGTATTATCTTGAAATGGACGAAGAAACGTCTATGCTGTCCATAACACGTGTTTGCTGGTCTACAAGAAGCAGTTATTATGATTTTGAAAAGGGAGAAGAGGTCGAAGAGTACGAAGACGGCTCTAGTTTTATACAGTATGAGATAATGAAAACCAATTATCTTGAAACGGAAGAGGATGAAATTGTAGAGTGTTTTATATATTCGGTAGGTATTGACAATGTAAAAAGATCAAATTATTACAATTCTAATACACAAGATTATTATCCTTTTGAATATCAATATTTGAGAAACGTAAAAGATAAGTCTATGGTAAAATACCATATTACGGCGGCGAATAGAGGGCGTAGCGGAATGGATATCAGAGGCTTGAATCCTTATGGCGTAAGAAGAGAGTTTACAGTAGTCAATTACGATGGATATAAGGATATTTCTGTGACGAAGATCGATCAAAAATTCGCTACCTTAGAGGAGCCGGGAAATAACGGTTGCGTGGATTTTGATATAGACGATCCAAATCTCAATATTTTGTTTGAGGCAACAGGTTATGACGGCAAGATTGCCGACTTGACTCCCAACGAAATGATGGATGGGATTTCCAAGCATATAGTCGACAATTTTGAAATTAAAAACAATTGGGCAACAATTTATAAAGAGCAAGCCGACGCAGTGGAAGTCAAAAATATATACGGACCGTTCTACGGAAAAGATATGTGGACTAACAATGTAAATGTCTATGTGGCTTGTCGCGGACATCATCAAGACGAAATAGAATTTTCAGCATCAGCCGACATAAACGATATGTCAAAATTCGATTTAACAAAAGAGTACTCGCTCAGTATGGCGCTTAAATCGCGAGAAACCGGTAAAATATATATAATTGCTACCGATTATCATAAAATTGAAAAAGTCAATTACAATGGAAGCAACGAAACTTATTACAGAATATATGGGGCAAATATAGATTTGGACGCGTCGTCAATCGCAGTAGACGAAAACGGAATTTATGATGTTGTATGTGTATTGACTGCTAAGGAAAACGGCGAGGACGTTATTTTATTCGATACTAAAGAAGTGGGATTTTTGCGTCAATATTACGGATTGATAATTCCCGACAGCGTAGACTCTAAAGGCGTAACACATAAATATTCGGTAAGAGGCGTAGGGGGAAAACTTACAATTACGGTGACAAGCGGCGCTGACGTAGCATAATCGTTTTTTAATAATGCGAGCAAGGCGAGGTTATTAAATGCATATTGTCGAAAGCAAAACAATATTATCACCTAAAAACGGAATGAACTTATATAGAGGTTGTTTGCACGGCTGTATTTACTGTGATTCAAGAAGTGATTGCTATCAAATGCATCACGATTTTGAAGACATAGAAGTCAAAGGCAATGCGCTTACGCTCCTTGAAGACGCTCTGAGAAGAAAGCGAAAAAAGTGTATGATTGGCACCGGCTCTATGACAGATCCCTATATTCCGCTTGAATCTAAGATTTGCAACGTTCGTAAGTCTTTGGAGATTATTGATAGGTATGGATTTGGCTTTACAGTAATCACTAAATCGGATTTGATTCTTAGAGATTTAGATTTGCTCAAAAGAATCAACGAAAAGACAAAATGCGTAGTGCAGATGACGCTGACGACCTATGACGAAGATCTGTGTCGCAAGATAGAGCCCGGCGTATGCACAACTAAGCGCAGAGTAGAGGTGCTCAATATCTTGCGAGACAATGGCATACCCACCGTAGTATGGCTGTCTCCTATACTTCCGTTTATCAATGATACGCGAGAAAATATAGAAGGTATATTGGGGTATTGCTCCCAAGCAAAGGTGCACGGCATAATTTGCTTTGGAATGGGTGTGACTTTGCGTAGCGGGAATAGAGAATATTTTTATAGACAATTGGATAAACATTTTCCCGGAATGGCTCAAAAGTATAGACGCGTCTATGGAGATAGTTATATAGTCAACAGTCCTAGAAATGCAGAATTGATGAAAATATTCAGCGCATATTGCGATAAATTGGGTATCATTCACAACAATGACGAATTATTCAAATATCTAAGTATGTTTGAAGAAAAGGCAAAATATGAACAGTTAAGAATGTTTTGATTCAATACGCTATTTGCTAGACAAGTCCAAACACTATAGAAGTAACTTTGGGCATAAATCAAAATTCAAATTTAAAAAGATTGGCATAATTGTTGCAATCTTTAAAAATATGATATATAATCTTATCGTCAAGCAATTGGCGATTATCTGGGTGTGGCGCAGTTTGGTAGCGCGCTAGACTGGGGGTCTAGAGGCCGCAAGTTCAAGTCTTGTCACTCAGACCAGATGGCAAGTTTCGCTTGTCCGAGGAAAATAAAAGGAGAGAAGGAGTTCTCTCTTTTTTATTTTCCAAGAAATGCTCACTTGCCAAAGTCTTTGTAACGAAGATAGTCCGAACTGTGACGCTCGCACAGGGCGCGATACCGCTTGGGTAAGACATCCGTAGTGCTCACAGATCGTCTACGTCTTGCGTAGGTGCGCTATGGTCGTCATAAGCGGGCGTTCCGGTATAAGAACCGTTTACGTCAAAATTGCTAGAGAGAGATTTCTGGTTGTTTGCAGAAGTTTTAAAATTTAGTTTTTTGAGTTTTTTCTTCATAAGGTTTTGTTAAATTCCTTTATAGTTTTATATTACTGATTATATCCTTATGTGTTGAGTCATATACTTTTTGGGGAAGAGTACTTTGAGAAAAGCGTATTAAGTATTTACAAAATAATAAAATTGTAATTATTTATAAAAAAGTGCTTGACAAGAGTTGACGTAATAAATATAATGTTAGTGTAGGATAACTTTTATCCTATATTTAAAAATCAAAAAGTTAGTTTAAGATAACTTTGGAGGTTGTATGCAATTATTATCTTCGCCAATAGGCAAGCAAGTCAAGATAGTCGACGTGACTACTGATGATAAGACTAAAAATCGCTTGCAGAATATCGGCATTATAGTGGGCGGGCAAATCACGTTGTTACAGTCTAATTTCGGCGATTTGATTGTAAAGGTACGCGAATGTAGAGTCGCGATGAACAAAGACGTCGCAAAGCATATTATTGTGGAGGTGAGCAATGAAGAAGTCACGACAGACCAAGCGCTGTGATATTAAGGTCGCTTTGGCAGGCAATCCCAACTGCGGAAAGACTACGCTTTTCAACGCTTTGACTGGCGCAACGGCGCACGTTGGCAACTGGACTGGCGTAACAGTAGAGAAATTGGAGGGTACGTATAGAGATAGAAAGAGCGATTTGAGAATCGACATTGTGGATTTGCCGGGTATTTACTCGCTTTCTCCATATTCGCCGGAAGAAGTCGTATCGCGCGATTATATACTTTCGCAGGATGCGGACGTAATACTCAACATTATTGACGCGACGAATTTGCAACGCAACCTATATTTGACGACTCAACTTTTGGAGATAGGAATGCCTATGGTTGTGGCGCTCAATATGGCAGACTGCTTGAGAGCCAACGGCGAGCGAATTGACGTCAAAGAACTGTCGCAAAAATTGGGCGTGCCGGTAGTTGCAATATCTGCGCTTAAGCAAAAAGGGCTTAAAGAACTTATGCAAGCCGTCAAGGAACAAAAGGGCGTTGAGCGCGAGGCAATATCTTTTATATCTTCCGGTATACTCAAAGAGAGCGTCGACGAAATAATGTTGCTTTTGGAAGATAGCAAGCACAAACTCTTTGACAGTGTCAAACTTGTCGAAGGCGATAAACTTATGGAAGAAAAGTATCAATCGCTTTCTGCGCAAATCAAAGAGATAAAGGAGAAAAACCAGGAAGCGCAAAAGAGGTACAATGGCAATTTCGAAACCTGCGTTGCCGATCAAAGGTATCAATATATCAATGATAATTTCAGCGGCATTATTACATCCGACAGAGAAAAACCTGCGCTGTCCAAGAGCGATAAGGCGGACAAGGTGCTTACGCATAAATTTTGGGGTATACCGATATTTTTGTTGATCATATTCGCTATATTCCATCTTACTTTTAGTGAAAACTTATTCTATTTGTCGGCAGTTATTCCCGACGGAGCGTTTAAAGATGTAAATACGTTTTCTTCTCTATTCGTAGATACAGAATACGAAGAAGACGAAGAGGGAAATATCTCGGGCGCAAATTCTATTAAATCACCTGGCGTGTTCTTGCAAGGCTTAGTAGAAGAACTGGGAGAACTCGTCAACGGCGCAAGAGAAGTCGAAGATATTGTCGATGAGAATGGTGACCCTGTCTTGGATGAAAACGGCGAACCAATGCAAGAAGTTGTTGAAGAGGGCGGATGGATACCGCGGTTGCTTAAAGATGCTCCCGATTGGGCGTACGGCGTGATTTGTGACGGCGTTTTGGCAGGCGTGTTTGGAGTACTGTCATTCATACCTCAGATAATGTTGTTGTTCATATTCTTGACAATACTTGAAGATACCGGATATATGGCAAGAGTTGCCTTCATTATGGATAGAGCGTTCAGGCGCATAGGCTTGTCGGGAAAATCCTTTATGCCGCTTCTTATGTGCTTTGGCTGCGCTGTGCCGGGAATTATGGCTACGCGTACTATTGAAAACGACAAGGAGAGACGCTCGACTATATTGCTTGCCCCATTCTTCTCTTGCGGAGCAAAAAGTCCTATATGGTATGCTTTTGCGGCAGTTTTGGCGACCACGGTCGGTTGGAACAGCGAGTTGACCGTCTTCGGTATGTATATCATAGGTATAGTCGTTGCGATGGTTGCGGCGCTGATACTCAAGAAAGTCAGCGGACAAAAGGGCGTAACTCCTTTTATTATGGAACTTCCGACGTATCACACTCCGCAATTCAAGAGCGTTACGATACATATCTGGCAAAAACTCAAACACTTTGTGTTCCGCGCAGGTACTGTCATCGCGGCGTCGACGATAATAATATGGTATTTGCTCAACTTCAATTTCAAATTCCAGATGGTGGGCGAAGAGGGCAGTATTCTTGCAATCGTAGGCGGTTGGTTTGAATGGCTGTTCAAGCCTCTTGGTTTTGGAGATTGGAAATATATAGTGGCTGCAGTCACTGGACTTATTGCAAAAGAAGAAGTTGTATCTTCGATCGAAGTACTCTCTGGCAGCGTCGAGGCGTTTGTATCAATGAGTGGAGTGACGACGGCAGGCGTAGTATCGTTTATGGCGTTCAACTTGCTGACAGTGCCTTGTATGGCGGCAGTCGGCGCGGCTTCCGGCGAACTTGGCTCAGCAAAACGTACGGCTCTTGCAGTACTATTCTGGATACTCACTTCATACGTCGTATCAATGATGATTTATCTGGTTGGCACGTATTGGTGGACGGTGTTTATCTTTGCAGCAGTAATAGCAGGTATTATTATAGCGGCGCATTTTATCAACAAAAAGCGTTTTGCAAAAAACGATATGAATAATACGGAGGCGTCAAAAAATGCTTAGTTTATTGTGCGCAAGCGTTGCGGAAATCGTCGTAGGTATCGTCGTTGCAGTAATTATTGTATGCGGTTTCGGCGGATATATCGGATATAAGATATGGGCGAAGAAACACGGTAAATGCGGTTGCGGTTGTGACTGCGGAAGTTGTTCGGGGTGCGGAATATGTCCGTCTGCAAACAAGCAAAATGATAAATCGAAATAGACCTTGTGCGAGTGTTAGAATCCAATACAATGTCATTTCGACCGAAGTGAAGAAATCTCTACATTTTAAAAATTTCTTCACTTTTACTGATTACTTTAAATTTACCTCCCAAATATATGATTACGTTTAGCAAATACTCGCGGTATTATACTGCGAGTATTTGCATTAAGTATGATAAAATAAAAATGATAATCATTATTATTTTATGAATTTGCTTGACAGACATTATTTTATAGTGCTACTATAGATTTGCAAATGGCAAATTTTTCTTCGCGCCGACAAGCCGTGCTTGAGGTAATTCAAAAAATGAGATGTCATCCGTCTGCGGATATGATATACGAGGAATGTCGCAAGACTATCCCAAATATCTCTCTTGCTACGGTGTATCGCAACTTAGCGTATCTTGAAGAGCAAGGCGAGTTGGGCAGAGTGATTGGCGCAGGAGAAAAGGAGAGATACGACGTCGAACTTGATACGCACTGTCACGTGATATGCGATAAGTGTGGCAGGATAGTCGATATGGATTATCCGCAAGAATTAAAGGACGTTCTCGACGGCTGTCGCGACGGTATGGGACTGACGAGATACGCTTTGAGTTTTTATAATACTTGCGAAGATTGCAAGCACAAATGAGTTATTCGCGGTTTATACCGAAAATAATTAGAAATCATATATTAAACGGAGGTAATTTATTATGGCAAAATACGTATGCACAGTGTGCGGTTACGTTCACGAAGGAGACAGAGCTCCCGACAAGTGTCCACAATGCAAAGCAAGTGGAGAAAAGTTTAAAAAATCAGAAGGCGAATTGTCCTGGGCTTGCGAGCATATCGTAGGCAGTGCAAAGGGCTATGACAAAGAAGTCGTCAAAGGTTTGATCGACAACTTCAACGGCGAGTGCGCAGAAGTAGGTATGTACCTCGCTATGTCAAGACAGGCAGATAGAGAGGGGTATCCAGACGTAGCAGAGGCTTTCAAGAGATATGCTTTTGAAGAGGCAGAACACGCTGCTAAGTTTGCAGAACTTCTCGGCGACGTTTTGACGAATAGCACTGCTAAGAATGTCAAGATGCGTATGGAAGCAGAAAACGGCGCTTGCGCAGGTAAGTTGGAACTTGCTAAACTTGCAAAACAACTCGGTTACGACGATGTGCACGACACCGTTCACGAAATGGCTAAGGACGAGGCTAGACACGGTTGCGGTTTCAAAGGCCTTTACGAGAAGTACTTTAAGTAAAATAATCTTCTAAAATACCAAGAGGATAGGTAGAAATGCCTATCCTTTTTGTTTTGGTAAGTGTGAAAAAAGTGGAAAGATTACTTTTGACACTAGTCAAAATATACCTAAAGTGGAAGTTGAAAAAGTGGAAAGTTTTTAAGACTTGATTTTACTACATTTTACCCAATAGAATCTAAGGTGGGGGACGATTAAAAGTAATTATCATTAGTGTTCTCCTTATATATTAATACGGACGGCAGTTATGCCGTCCGCTAGTACCGAATTTTATATTAATAATTTTGTTAGTTCCTTGCACCGTTATATTCCAAATGCAATTCTTCCAAAAACCAATAGTATTTTATAAATTCGTCATACGATTTTATATCTTCAAACTGCGGTCTCTCCTTATTCATTCTCAAATTTAATTAAATTAAATTTATTTAATATTATCGTATATGTATTGAATAGGAACATCCATACGACTTGCGACCTGTTTGGGTGTCATTCCACTATCTAAAAATCGTTGGCAAACAGTTTTCATATTTTCTCCGATCAAAACGCTTGTAATTATTTTTTTCATTATAATACGCTCCGCTAAATTACAGTTTATCGCATAGTCATCATATCATAGTAGGAAATCAAAAAGCAAGTTATTATTGACTTTATATTGCTTAATTGATATTATAATGAAAAGCATAGATAAATAGGGTATTATTTTGAGAAACAAACGTATTGATCGCGAATTTAAAGAAATGTGCGAATATTCGACGGAGCAATTGCGTAATGCGAGCGCAAAAGAGCGGCTTATACACAAAATCACTTTGGCGATATTTTTGTCGGAGTTTGCATTGATTGGAGTTGGTATTATTTTGGCAGTTTTGAGACAAAATTTTATATGCTTGGGAGTCACGATAGGGATACTTATATTGACTGTGATCATAGGCGCCAAAATGGCTGCGATAAAGCGGACGTTTATCAGTATATCTATTAAATGCAGTAAGTATAATGTCAAAGACGTTGCAGAGATTATAGAGGATACGTTTGCGGAGGGTACTACTGTAAACGGTGAGTTGACAAAGGCAACAATGAAGTTTATCGTCAAAGTAAACGATACTCAATTGATTGGCTATAAAAAGTTAAAAGTAAAAAAGATAAGAAAGAAAAAAGACTTTCAGACAAACGAGGCTTTAGAAAAGAGGCTGGGCGATTTTCTAAATGATATAGAAGAAAACGGTAGAGAGTTAAATATAATGTATATCCCCAATAAGAAATATTGTGTTATTTTAGATTCGGCTGATTATATATTCAATTATTTTATTATGGATATACTTTTTGCAGAGAAATGAGGCTTAAAAGTCATAATTATATCGTGTAGATTCTACATAAAATCGGTAAAATTTACATATTTAATGCTAATTGTGCAAAAAAATATAGTTAATTATTTTTACTAACACAATATAATAAATATGATACGCATATATGCGCGGTAAATATATTTTGTCGGAGGCATTATGAATATGGGGTTGTTGCTTGGAGCAAGTTTAGATTTTTGGGGCGTTGCAGCGCAGGCGTCGTTGTTGATTGTAGGATTCGTGATGCTGATCAAAGGCGCAGATTGGTTTGTTGACGGCGCGTCTATGATTGCAAAAAAATTCGGTATACCTCAGATTGTCATTGGTCTGACTATCGTTGCTTTTGGTACTAGCGCGCCTGAGGCGGCTATCAGTATCACGTCGGCGGTCAAGGGTAGCGCAGGACTTGCGATAGGTAATATACTCGGCTCAAATATTATGAATATATTTCTAATACTTGGACTATGCGCATTGTTCACTCCGCTTGCTGTGCAGAAAAATACGCTTTATATAGAGATACCGTTTGTGGTGGTCATATCTTCCGCGCTTATGATAATGGGCGTAATCGGCAATCAGTTGGGATGGATAGACGGATTGATTTTGTGGCTGTTCTTTATTGCGTTTTTCGTATATTTGATTATTCTTTCCAAAAAGAATAAAAATGCTATGCCCGAATTGCAGGAGAGTAATTCCAGCGAAGATAAAGAAGAGGAAAAGTCACAAAATAAGGGCGTTGAGATTGCTAAAATGCTTGGCAAACTTGCAGTAGGTATTGCGCTCGTAGTCCTCGGCTCGCAAGCCGTAGTAAACGGAGCCAAGACAATTGCGTCTGGCTTTGGTATGTCGGAGAGCCTCATCGGCTTGACTATTGTTGCTTTTGGTACGTCCCTGCCAGAACTTGTCACGTCTTTGACAGCGGCAAGAAAGGGCGAAGCAGATCTTGCGATAGGCAATATCGTGGGCAGTAACATTTTCAATGTCCTGTTCGTTCTTGGCACGTCGTCTCTTATATCAGCAATTGCTTACGATACCAATTGGATAAGCGGCTTTATGATTGACAATATTATGGCAATCGTTGCGACATTAGTGTTGTTCTTGTGTATTTTTCTCACAAAGGACAAAAAACTTAAGCGCGCCGGAGGCGTAACTATGCTTGTATTGTACGCAGGATATTTTGCTTGGATAGTCGCAAAAGACTTCATTTGGTAGAAGTTTGATATAATCCGTCGTATGGAGTGCAAATTTAATTTGCTTAAGACACGCAGGGCATTTAGTGCGAAGCACTCACGTTATTATTGTCAAGGTATTTACGTTATTTAAGTCAAGTAATTACGTCATTTCGTGCGAAGTCGAGAAATATCCTACTGTATAACAAGATTTTTTACAAAAATATCAAAAAACTGTAAAAAACCTCTAAAAATGATTTGACATTTAATTAGTTTTTTATTAAAATTACTTGGTAAAGCAGTTATGTTGAAGAACTAGCCCCTCTGATACTTAACGACCTAACAATAATTATAACAACTACAATGGAGGGTTTTATCCGTGAATAAGACATATATGGCAAAACCTGAGGATATTAAGGAAAAGTGGTATGTCGTTGACGCAACCGATATGGTACTCGGTAGACTTGCTAGCAACGTTGCCAACGTTCTCAGAGGAAAGAATAAGCCTATTTATACGCCAAACGTAGATTGCGGTGATCACGTCATCATCGTCAATTGCGCCAACGTAAGATTGACCGGTAAAAAATTGGAGAAGAAGGTACACATTCACCACTCCGGATATATCGGCGGTCTCAAAGAGATTCAATACAAGAAGTTGATGGCAGAAAAGCCGGAAAGAGCAGTTATGCTTGCTGTAAAGGGAATGCTCCCCAAGAACTCACTCGGCAGAAAACAACTCACCAAGTTGCGTTGCTATGCTGGCGCTGAGCACAACCAACAGGCGCAAAAGCCAGAAGATTTGAAGTTTTAATAAGGAGTAATGACAAATGGCTACGAAGAAGACTAAGAAAAAAGTTCAATTCTGGGGAACCGGAAGAAGAAAGAAGGCTATCGCAAGAGTCAGACTTATTCCTGACGGCAGCGGCGCTATTACCATCAACAAGAGAAGTCTCGACGAATATTTCGGTCTTGACACTCTCAAACTTATCGTGCGTCAACCCCTTGAATTGACAGGCAACACCGCAAAGTATGACATTATCGTCAACGTACACGGCGGCGGTTTTACAGGTCAAGCAGGCGCAATCAGACACGGTATCTCAAGAGCGTTGGTACTCGCAGACGAAGAGACCAAGCCGGCATTGAAAAAGGCAGGTTTCTTGACGAGAGATCCGAGAGCAAAAGAAAGAAAGAAATACGGTCTCAAAAAAGCAAGAAGAGCACCGCAGTTCTCAAAGAGATAATCTTATCAATCAAATTATCAAAAGCCCCGAATTTTCGGGGCTTTATTTTGTGATGCAAAAGTATTATAATGTAAAAAGACCAAACTTCAACTCTATTTTTTATTTTGTCATTATCATTTCTCTAACTTTTTACAATTTTCATTTGGAGGTTAGTGCTAATCACTGGAGGGTAAAACTTCTGGATACCGTACGTACTCAATCCAAAGTTAAAGAGTTGTACAAATCACTAGAGTACTAAAATGCTTTGGTCTCTTAGCACGCTACTGAAATTTTCATTTCCAAAAAATCTCCATTTTTCTTGACTTTCAAAAAGCAAGCAAATATAATATTTATAAAGAAAGTGATTGGCTCGGTGTTATGGTCTATCTATTTCGTCCTTGTAGCCCCCACGCAAATAAGCATTTTTGGCTCGTGGCACTTTCTTTTTTTATATCCAAAATTACTCGATTACTTATTTTTCTTTCCTTGGCGTTTTTTATATTGTCACTGTCCACCTGTAGCAGGGATTTTTTTATGAGGCAAGGTTGAAGTGTAGTACGAATCACTAGAGTACTAAAACTAACGCCACATTTTACATATCTCTCAATTTGTTAGAGTGTGGTACGAATCACTAGAGTACTAAAACCAAAAAATCACACTCTGCTGAATTGTAAAGGTTAGAGTATGGTACGAATCACTAGAGTACTAAAACTACTCGGATATAATGCGACGTTAAATCTTAGTTAGAGTATGGTACGAATCACTAGAGTACTAAAACCTACCTGTCTATATATCGTCGTATTCTCCGGTTAGAGTATGGTACGAATCACTAGAGTACTAAAACTGATAAAAATACGGTTTACAACTTCTGCTGGTTAGAGTATGGTACGAATCACTAGAGTACTAAAACGCACCCTAATGGACATTTCCGTGCTACGGAGTTAGAGTATGGTACGAATCACTAGAGTACTAAAACAAGGACCACCGGGACCCGAAGGACCTCAAGTTAGAGTATGGTACGAATCACTAGAGTACTAAAACCGTAAGTTCATATAACTGTGCCGATAAATTGTTAGAGTATGGTACGAATCACTAGAGTACTAAAACGTCTTTTGTGCAAGATGACGTAATCTCATGTTAGAGTATGGTACGAATCACTAGAGTACTAAAACATTGCATTGGCTGTAGAGATAGATAGTTGGTTAGAGTATGGTACGAATCACTAGAGTACTAAAACACATTACAGAAAATACCTTAATAAAGTTCTGTTAGAGTATGGTACGAATCACTAGAGTACTAAAACACTTACAAGCGGTTATAAAAGCGGTTGACAGTTAGAGTATGGTACGAATCACTAGAGTACTAAAACCCTCACGAGCGATTTTTACTCTTTCGTCAAGTTAGAGTATGGTACGAATCACTAGAGTACTAAAACATTAGAGAGGTGTTAAGACGAATTGAAAATGTTAGAGTATGGTACGAATCACTAGAGTACTAAAACATTGCTTTAGCAGTAGAAATAGATACCGCTGTTAGAGTATGGTACGAATCACTAGAGTACTAAAACCAAAGACTTAGAAGAAGAACAATTAAAAGAGTTAGAGTATGGTACGAATCACTAGAGTACTAAAACCTACAGAAATACTTAATTGTCGCTGGCGCTGTTAGAGTATGGTACGAATCACTAGAGTACTAAAACATAGAAGTCCTGTAGATAGAGTTATGAAGTGTTAGAGTATGGTACGAATCACTAGAGTACTAAAACTCACCTGCGGCTATAAACACCGCTGTGCCTGTTAGAGTATGGTACGAATCACTAGAGTACTAAAACGGAAACATAGCATCCTCAAATGTCTCGTCAGTTAGAGTATGGTACGAATCACTAGAGTACTAAAACTCTATACGGCTGTTGTACAACCTTGAGAGAGTTAGAGTATGGTACGAATCACTAGAGTACTAAAACATACACGATGTATTTTGTTACCGAAGTAAGTTAGAGTATGGTACGAATCACTAGAGTACTAAAACTTGCTGTGGCGCAATATGAAGTATGACGGTGTTAGAGTATGGTACGAATCACTAGAGTACTAAAACCTCAAATTAAAAAAATATGGGCAATAGGTCTATTGTTTCGTATTTTATTTTATCATACAGTATAAATCTTCGTCAAGTGATAATTTGCGTTCGCCATCGATATTTCTATCATCAATTGTATTCTCTAACAATATTAAATGACAACGATTGCGAATTGCGCATAGGATAACGTTATCGATTTGTTCTGATGAAAGCATAGTTTTGAGATTGACAAAGACAATTATTCTTGTAAACTTAATTACGCCATTTGCATTTATAAATTGCATAATTTTATCTTGCAGGGAGGAACAATCTTCATTTACTTTTACATCCAAGAATTTTAAATAATCTTTTAGTGTAAGTTGGCTTTTTATAGTCAAGTCCAATGGATAACCAAATATTAAGTTGTTAAAGTTCAAGTTTATATATGCGCTCAATTCATTGAGCGAAAACATATTGTCATCAGATTTCAAAAAATAGTTTTCAAATGCTTTATATATTTTGGCTAAATTAGTTTTATCGTTGATATCTATATCATAAGGATCGACTATCAGCGTTATATCTTTTGGCTCTATTGATGAGTCTTTGTCCAAAATACTGAGTTCTCTTATGTTCTCTTGCAAATCAAAACTTTTTAACTCATTGATTATTCTGCGGAAACAATCACGGTTGGCGATTTCTAAAGTAGCGATTTCGTTATCAGAAATATTTAATTGATTTTCGCAGCAAAAGAGTCTTATAGTCATAATATTATCAGTTTTTCGTCATTGGCAATGACTTTTGAATTTATTTCTCCGCACAACAGTTCTATAGACGCAAATTGTTTTTCAGTTATGCAAAGCCACATTATATTGCCGTCGATAGGGCATTGCCGTTTAACTCGTTCTTTTGTTAAGTCGACGTTTGACCTATTGATTACCATTTTACAGTATACAGATTCTTGCAACATATAGAAACCGTCATTGATAAGTCCTTTGCGAAACAATCTATAATCTCGTCTTTGTTTAACAGTTTCGGTAGGTAGATCAAAAAACAATAACATTCTCATATATCTATAACTCATAGAGTTTTATTCCTTCGTAAACGTGGCAATTTAGATGATTTATAATATCTTTTGTAATTTGTTTTATCGCCATAACAAGAGATATATTTTCGTTATTAAATCTGACTTGATTATTGAGTAGATTGACAAGTTCAAATTTGTAATCTCTATCTAGTACACGTCCTATATTTTCATATACATATTCGTCGACAATTACTCTAAATGGCTCAATAATATCGCAAGATAGGTTGAAGAAATTATATTCATTGCAATGCTTCAGACCAAGTTGAGTGAGGCAACCGCAATTAATTACGGCTCTGTTTATTGCTGACAGCAAAATCGTATATCCATAGTCAAGCGCGGCATTGGTATCGCTGAATATTTGCCTAGAAAATTCTTTCCCAAACAGCGCGTTGAAGTATACTTTTGCGGCAAATCCTTCTCTGTTGGTTATGTCGCTGATTTGTATTTCGTCCAGATAAGATGAGAGCATTACGCTTTCGTTTTGTTTACCAATTTTAGTCAACAACGCGGCTTGATTGGCAATTTTTTGTCGTATAATTTGCGTAAAAATTCTCATCTTACAATCTTCGTCCCATTTGAGTTGGAGATTGATTTTTTTGCTTGTATTATGACTTCCGTAGTAAGCAGAGATTTCCCCATAAGGGTTTCGCTTTTCATCGCAGAATACAGTGCGCACCTTTGCTTTATTCAATTCGCTTAATGCGTACGCAGTAATAGTTGCTTGGGTAGTGCTAATCATAAGCATATCGATCTCTGAGATATGAATCATATTATTGTCACTTCCTGTAACAACGAGATAATTGTTTTTAAAACTTATTTTACTCGGTGTGTCAACTACTACGCTACGCCAACCCATTAGTCTTTATCCTTTCCCAGTTCGCTTGCAGATATCTTCGTTTCCCAAAATCCTGTGATAGAGCGGTTGACGAATATAATATCGTCAAGATTTAGCGCAATAGAAAGTCTCCCCAATGAAGATCCTTTAATTGCAAGTTCTTCACCTTTTACATTAACATTAAAGCATTTATCTTTGAGTTTGTCAGTTCTTCCTGCTGTTGAAGTAATTTTTGATAACTCTATTATGAAAGATTGCTTTAAATCAAATGACAATGCATCAAAACCGCCTTTTCTGACATAGTTTTGTTGAATATGCTTTGCAATAGAATTATATAGAGGGAAGTATTTCTCTAACTGATACAAAAAGTCATCTACAAAAGCGCGCATTTGTCTGTTTATTTTGTCGTATTCTTCGTCAGTCATATTATCTTTTTTTAGCGTAGTTTTTTTCTCGTTGGCTTTTGCAATTTTGCTCAACGCTTCTTGCCAATATTGCTTGCCCTTGATTTGAGTAGCATTATTTAGTTCTGATTCTGAGACGTAGTAACACAATTGATTTTTATAAAGTATCATTTGGTTTTTACAAATTCTTTCTTTAAGAACTTTGTATTCTCCATAGATTTTTTTGAGATATTCGTCAACATTATTTTTGTATACATTTATAAGCGGTATATTGACGATTTTCCTCTCGATTTTTTTACCTTTTCTATATTCAATTGCCATTGCGTAAGCAGAACTAATTGAACTGTTTCCGCCGTAATCTTTTGTGGGCAAGTCAACTTTTTTGCCAAACTTATTAGTTGCCATTTTACGAGATATTTTTGCATTTGGACTTCCTTTGAGATAAATTGTTTCATTGTAAAAATCTGCATTGGCCCATTCTTCTATCTTTTTTGTCAACATACAGTCATTGTAATTCAAAGTCTTTAAGACAGTATCGCGATATGTAGAAGACCATATAATCTCGCCTTCTGGAGAAAGCATTTGCAATTCTTGACGCATTAGATTGCCATTTTCGTCATATTCTTCATTTGCGACGTGAAGAATAGAGTCGAATTTAAGATTTATCATATTCGCGACCAATCCGTGGCGCAATTTTTGAGTTTTGCCTTTTCCTCCTGATTTAAGGCTCATCCATATTCCTTTGTGGTAAAGTTTTTGAAAATCTCCATTGTTCTTCCCAATTGTGTTTTGAGTAAACCTGCCAAATACGCTCGCAATATATGCGTCTTTTGCGTGGTGATAATCATTGAGATTTCTTACCTTGAAATAACCTAGTCCAGACTTCAAATTATCACAAGATTTAGCAGGGACTTTGACAATGTTACATCCATCAAGTTCGGGGAGCATTTGAATTATATTGCCAACTTCTTTTACGATTTGTCTTGTTTCCACAAGTTGACGGTTAATGAATTTTTCGACATCTCTTTCGTCAAAAGTCTCTCTCGTTAAGGCATCATATTTTCTCTTGCTTATAAACTTCATTTTGAGAAGTTTGCTCCAAAGCGGTTTCATTTTTTCAATTATGTCTTTGTTCAAAGTCAAATTATTGTTTTTATTTTGATTTTCTATCTTCTTTACCAATACCTTATTGTCTCTACTGTCGTCTTTTATAAGAGATTGAGGAATAATATGATCTACTTCATACTTATCCAATTGACTTATGTCAAGATTATCACCGCTATACATACATTTGCCAAGTTGAGTAAAGTATAGGTATAGTCTTTCTTTATTAAATGCAGAATCAGCAGATTTTACGTTTCTTGCTTTTTCATCTTCAATACGGCTCTTAAGTTCATTATTTGCGTAATCATAATCTTCGTTACGCAAGTCTTTTGTGACATTACTGTACAATTCCTTTAGAGAATCGGATTTTGATTTGGTACGGTTGCCTTTCTTATTGATTTCTTCGCCGCTTGCGCTTTCAATGTATATTGCCAAAGGGGCGTGTCCCATAATCTTTATTATTTCTTCAATAATTTTGACCGCTTGATTGGTGGCTTTTTTGACGGCAGGGGAGCAGTAACTCTTTTCTATACAATCTTTATAGAAGTCTGATAATTCTTTCTTTTGTGGTTGCATTTGCGCTTCAAATCCATAGTGTTTGTCAAACTTAATTTCCATAAAGTTTTGAGTAGTATCTCTTAATATTTGAATAATGGTACGACGGTTTTCTTCAACGCTGTATATTCCGTTGAGCACTTTTTCAGAGAATCGGCCCCATCCGCTGTAGTTTATTTTTGCAAGACTTTTGATTTGCTTTTCACTAATGCAATGATCTTTATCTTTTGCAAATGTATTTTTTATACGGTTAATTCTAGTTTGAGAATCACTAAAAATCGTATTAGTTTTCACAATTTCTTCATAAAGAGAAATCTTTTTATCCTTGAAGTTATCACCTAAAATCCTTTTGAAATCCCTATACGGTTTATATATATTTGCAAAACTATCTTCTTCGTGCAAGCCTGAGATATCTTCGGCAGACAGTATAAGATTTTCATTGTTTTTAAACCAAATTATAATGTCTTTTTTTGTAACCTTAGTTTTAGCGTTAGACGAGCAAAATAAATCTTCAAAAATCTTGTTTTTGATCTGAGTGGACATTAAATTGCCTTTGATTTTAATCTTATTGAGTTCGTCTAGTACCATATATTCGCTATACAAAAATGAGTTTAGCGGCAAAACCGGTTCGTTAGGGAAGATAGAGCAGTTGTTTGTCAAGTTTTGAATAAACTTTTCCTGCGCGTATTCAAGATCAATTTTTTTATCAAAGTTCCAAGGCTCGACTTTGCCGTCTATAGGTTTGTCATACCAGTTGAATTTACTGTTTTTATTTAGTACACCAACATAATATGGGCGTCGAAATGTCAAAAGCGAGATTATCTTGTCAGCGTTTTCTTTTAGTGACGGATAGTACTTGCTTTGATTTTCCAGTATTATTTTTAATTCTTTGCAATTCATTTGATACGGAATTGTAGAATTTGCTTTTGAATTTAGTCTTGGCAATAACTCTCTCAATTCTTTTTTTTCGAGTAGTTTTATATATCTTTCATCTGCTTTGAGGTCTTGCTTGCGCGTTGTTTTTTCCAGCAATTTGAATGCTTCTTCTATCAGTATTTGATTTGGTGTCTTGTTGTTGCCTTTGAGCGAACTTGTTCTATGAATATAGTTGTGGTAACATACCGCATCTTTGGCCTTATTTTCCTTTGAAGTGAAAAATTGGGTATAGGATTTTTCATCGCAGAACTCTTTCATCAATCCTTTTAGAGCGTAAAGGTCCTCTTTATGTAAATCATATTTATCGCACATTGCGTACGAAATAAAATCATTGTTGCCCAATATTTCTTTAAAAGTCAAAGCAAAATACAAGGTATATAGAGCGCCGAGCAATGGGGCATTGTCTCCTGCGAGGTTAGTATATTCATCTACTTTTTCCTCATAACTTGCATCACTGAATGATATTTTGAGAGGCTTGTTGTCTTCGTCTTTTATGTCTTGATTTACCACGACTCCGAGATCGAATTTTAATCCAAGCGCAGCATTGGAAAACTGCGTGATAAAGTTTTGTTCATCTTTAGATGAGAATGATGATTTAATTGCTTCGACTTTCTCTTTGCGTTTTTTGTTTGGATCAAGTAGAATTGCTTCGATATCTTTAATGTTATCCAAATATAATGAATTATTTTCTAATTCATTAAAATAACTTTCTATGAATCCTATGTCGTAGCCTTTAAATTCGTCTGCGTTTCCTTCATATAGAAAGTTACCTCTATATTTTATAATATGATGTATCGCAAGATATACAAGACGTATATCGAATTTTTCTTTGTCAGTTATGAGTGCCTTTCTCAAATGATAAATTGAAGGGTAGTTCTCATAAAATTGCTTATCTGTAAAGAGTTTGTCTTCAAATAGATTATATTTATTTTTTCTTCCAAAATCGTCATTGCAGTGTAAATAACTTTCGTCCATTCTAATGAAAAATGACGGATCTAATTTAAGCACGTCGTCTTCCATAAGTTTTCTTAACGTGACTATGCGTTGCTTGCGTCGTTCTAATCGTCTACGTTGAGAGCGTTTTGCACGCCTATCTTTGGCAGGCATACCTTCGTCAAAAAGATTGACACCCCACATATTTCTTTGACTTACTCTGACGAGAGAATAATCATCGTTAATGACAGCCCAACCTACGCTTGTAGTGCCTATGTCTAATCCTATAGAATAATTTTCAACTTTTTTTGTATTTTGCATTGACAATTTCTCCTTGGTATGTTATATTATGAATACGAATCGTTAGAGTATAGTTAAAATAAATGTTAAACTAAAGATGTCGTAAGACTGCCACGTAGATGTGGCTTTTTTCTACCAATTTTTCTTCACGATTTAATTTTAGCACAATTTTTTGTCTAGTGCAAGACAAATTTTTTCAAAAAATCCGATTTTGCCGTATCTGTCCAATCAAATGGACAGATCAAAATATGCTAGTAAACATATAAATTTAATAATATAAGTTTTCGGATATCGGCAATATTATATAATAGAAGTATATAAGTGTGAAATTTAGCAATTTAAAATAAATGTTTTTGCCAAAGAATGTACAAATTTTATCTAACAAATTTAGTTAATACGGTTGGAAAATCTAATTTTGTGTGCTATACTCATTATTGTTTATATAGGGAAGCGTATCGAAGTGGTCATAACGGGCTTGACTCGAAATCAAGTAGCCGAGCAATCGGCTCGAGGGTTCGAATCCCTCCGCTTCCGCCAAAAGCAATCGCGTTCTAACGCCGATAAAATGCAGTACATTTTCATAAACGGACTTGTGGGCTTTATCGCCGAATGGCAACCAAAGCCGCTAACTTATGAAAATAACTACAATATTCGGAAAAACGGAAAGTTTGTTAGAATGTGAGAAAGAGAAAAGCAACGGAAACCCGTTGCTTTTTCTATGTCCCCACCCAAAGAAACCCACCCTATGAGGTGTAAATCAAAGTATATATTTTTCGTCATAGATTTACTTTTTTCTATCTTTTTCACGCCAAAAGTGTGACAGTGTTACATAGTGGCGTGGTAATACTATACGCCACTGCGGGCGGCTGTCGCCGCCCGCACATTGCCCGTACTTGCTTGAAATTACGTTACACGTTACGGGGTGGACTGGTAATAGTATATATACACAATTAAGCCACGTCATTGCTTTTGCAAGTGTTATCTATAAATTTATATATTTCTATTTGCATATTGAAAGTCTTTACTTATCACAGGAACGGCGAAAGTTCACGGTCTAATTCAAAAATTTTTTAATTTTTATGTAAATTCGCGTTAAGCGGTTGGCAATAGCAGACTTGCCGACATTTTCCGCTTTTGCTATTTCCGTAATTGTCTTGCCCTCGTAATATATCTTTTTGATTAGTGCTTGCTGTTCGGGCAATAGTTTTGTTATTGCGTTATGTATGCGTTCGTCGTCCTCGCGCCGTAGGTATGCGGAAAGAGAATCGGCGGCTTTGTCCTCAAAATCTATTCCGTTTTCGGTCAGATAGCTTAATGAGATATGCCGCCGTGTTTCTTTCCAATGGTTGCGCTTTTCTTGTTGTACTAATTCCAAGTGCAGAGCGTATAATTCGTCCGTTACCTCGATTTCGCTTGTTGTGCCGTCCGCAAATTCGTATTTGATTTTTTGCATTTTGAAAACCCTCCGATTTTGATTTTTTTGAAAAATCGCTATCGGCAGTTTTCGCCGTATATAGAAAAAGCCCCGACAGCGCGCAATACGCCGACGGGGTGCAGTAGCCCATAAATAAAAAAAGACCGAACAAAAGCAACCCAGTTAAGGCGGTATTGCTCCGTTTCGGCACTTTCTTGTATTCTGAATTATGGCTCGAAAACAGATTAAATTATTCTGCGGTATTTATAGCGTGAAAGTATAAAAACCGCCGTTTGGAGTTTAACAAACCAAGCGGCGATAAAAATTAAATGCTTTGTCAAATTATCACTTATTTTATAGAAAAAGAACGCCAGTTTTAGGCGTTCTTAATATTCGTGCTTATAATTCCATTGTTGATTACAACGTGTATGTACTTTTCGCATTTCGGACATTTGATATAGCCCTCTAAACCGTTTTGCGCTTGAATTAGCACGGCTTTGCAGTTCGGACAGCAAGCATAATAATATGGCACTTTTATAGTTTTTGTTTCTTCCATAGATTACTATATGGTATCTTGATTTTTATGCAATAATTCCGTTAGCGTAATATGTAACTCTTTGTTTGCATCACTATTCAAGAAAAAGGTTCTATCAATTTTATCAACGGCTTTTACGGCTTTGCTTAATAGACTTTTACCCATATCGGTATTTACGATAGAATTAGCGCGTGTGTCAGTTTCGTGCTGCGAACGAGAGATTAAGCCTTTTTTTGCAAGTAGTCTAACCGTTGACGATACAGTCATTACATCAATCATTGAAAAGTCCGATATGTTCTTTTGCGTAACCGTTTTATCTTGTTCGGTTAATTCCTCGATAACTGCCAATATAACAAATTGCGTGTGCGTTAAATCATACGCTTGCAAAACTTTCTTAATTTTTCTTTGCCATAACATAGACACTTGCCAAAAAAGCAAGCCCGTACTTTCTTTATGATTTTTTATTTCCGAAAATCGCATAGAATTATAGGGCTATAAGCCGTTGCATACATTCAGGAATATTAGCAACTATACCTTTACCCATACCCTCCATTTGCATATCGTTACCGCCCTCAATAGTAACAGTGTGCGTAACTGTAATCAATTCGCCGCACGGTTTAATCTCGTGTCCGAATGTTACAATTATGTTTCCAAGTTTTGATTGTGTAGTAAAACTTTTTTCCATTTCGCACTCTACAATCGAAAAGGGCAAAGCCGAGCCGTCAGCCATATTCATAACGCCGTTTGTAGATACGGCAAAATTGCCAAAAAGATTAACGGACTTAATTCCTTTATCCCATAATTGCCATTTGTTGACATCGGAATATAAATTCCAAAGTTTTTGAACGGTTGTTTTTCCCGTTACAGAGTTTTCGTATTTGAACATAAAATACCTCCATATTGTAAGTACACTTATTATAAATATTTTTACGATATTTGTCAAGTAACTTGCTGTAAAAAAATAAATATGTTATAATCTAAAAGATTTATTAGGTATTTTTATTCCAATAAATGTTTGATAGTTTTTTGTGTTCGCGTGTGCTTACCGCCTTAGGGCGGGGGTATCACCGCCTCGAAAAATTGTCAAGGGCGGCTATTTATCTCCCGTTAGGCATAAAGCCGCCGTCGCCTTCGGCGCAAACCCTTGACAATTTTCCTTCGTCGGTATTTTTTTGCTAACTAAGGCTGGTAAGCACCCAAGCGAACGCAAAAATTTTTAAGCCGCAGTCCGACCAAGACCGCGAAAGGAGCAGACAATGAAAAACGCAGTTATTTATGCACGTTTCAGTTCACAAGGACAAAATGAGCAGTCTATCGAAAGCCAAATTCGCATTTGCCGCGAGTATGCGGAAAATCAAGGCTACAATGTCGTCAACGCATACAACGACAAGGCAAGGACGGGAACGAACGACAGCCGCCCGTCGTTTCAACGTATGATTAAGGACGCCGCCAGCGGCGCGTTTCAGTACATAATCGTGTATATGTTTGACCGCTTCGCCCGTAACCGCCGCGACAGCATAATGTATAAAGAAATGTTAAAGCAAGACTACGGCATACGGGTATTATCTGCTACCCAGCCCATCAGCGACGACGAGGGCGGCGAGTTCTATGAAATGTTTTTGGAGTGGAATGACGAGAAATACAGCAAGCGACTGTCAAAGCGTGTGCGCATAGGACTTGACACCAGTGTGGAAAACGGCACGTTCTGCGGCGGCTTTCTGATTTACGGCTACAAGATACGCAAAGAGCCGATAGCGGGCAAACGCGACAAGTTTTTTAAGTACGTTGAAATCGACGAGGAGCAAGCGGAAATCGTGCGCTATGTCTTTACCGAGTACGACAAGGGCGTGCCGAAAAAAGAAATTGCCGACGCGCTCAACGCACAAGGCAAACGCCTAAATGGTAAGCCGTTCACGGGTAAATCGTTTGATAAGTACATAGTAAACCCCAAGTATACGGGCGAGTTTTATTTTGGCGAAAGACTATGCACGAACACATACCCCGCTATTATCGACAAAGCACTTTTCGAGCGCGTTCAAAAACGACTTGCGGCAAACCGCTATTTTGCGGGCGGAGCGGCAACGGCGCGTGTTCCGTACCTATTGACGGGCAAAGCGTTCTGCGCACGTTGTGAAACGCCTATGGTTGCAGACGGCGGCACGAGCAAGACGGGCAAAACGCACCTATACTATGCTTGCAAGCGCAAGAAAAAAGGCGAATGCGACAAGCACCGCGAGGAAAAAGACCGACTGGAATTTTACGTTACTCAATCGGTACATAACTTTTTGAGCGCCAAAGAGAACGCAAAAAAAGCCGTGCGCGACACGCTGGCGTATTACGACAAGCGGACGGGCGCGGACAATATCAAGAGCCTTGAAACGCGCATAGCGAAAGCGCGCAAGGACATTGAGGAAATGACAACGGCGTTTATCGAGGCGAAAAGCGCATTACTGCGGGAAAGCATAGAAAAGCGAATGACCGATTACGAACAACTGATTAAAGATTTAGAGAGCCAAAAGACACAGTTAGAGTACGAGCGCGGTTTGCAAGTCAGCGAAAACGACTTGCTGGACTATATAGCCCACCTATTGAAAGGCAACCCCGCCGACAAGGAACACCAAAAGCAGATTATAGACAACCTTGTTTATAAAGTGTTTGTCGCCGACGATTATATAAACCCACTTTTGACGATAGGCAACGGCAAGGAAATTGAAAGCGTGCGGCTGTCAGAGGTCAAAGAGGTTTTAGACAAACTTTATGGCGCAAGTGTTCAAACGCAATTACCACCTGCCCGCCATTAGGGAACTGTACGAACACTCGTCAAGTGGAGTTCGTACTTTTTCTTTTATATGAAAGTCTTGGAGATTACGTTCCCATCAAAGACTTAATACCGAAAGCGCCTATATTTAGCGCGAATATACTTATAAATCGCTCTCATAAAAAAAATTTGTAATTTCACTCTCTACGTTTACAATTATATTTCAGCGTCTCAACTATTCTATTTGCCCCTATGAAATATTTGTAAAGTATGTTCTAGATTATTTTTCTCTAATATCAAACATAAGATGCTGACATCTTAAGTTTTTGCTGATAAAATTTAATTTAATAAAGGAGGATAATTTTATGTGTACTCTAACGAGGGTAACTTGTGATACTTGTAGCGGAACAGGAACTAATCCTTGTCCAGATTGTGAGGGATCAGGGAGAATCTATTTCCTTAAAATTCATTATTTAGATTATTCTGACCAAATGACCAATGGAAAAAATTATTGTCATTGCTCTAATTGCAACGGAACTGGTATAATTCGTTGTTCCGCTTGTAGTGGTTCTGGAACTGTTAATAGATATATATAATAAGAAATAAATATACATATATTAAGTTTCTTGAAAATTTAGAATTTTATCTCAATTGTGAATCACAGACGGTGGAATATTTGACGCTTCGTATGGCGGAGTTGTTGGCATATTAAACAATGAAATAAAAATAAACGGAATCCACTACAAAACATTTGAAGAATTAAAAAATAAGTGGAATGAGCGAAAAATGAGAGTCAATTACAACAATATTTTTATTATTGGCTCATATAGAGATGGCTGTACTGATGAATTGGTCGAAAGATTTTGCGCACTCCCATACAAAAATAAAGTGTTTTTTCAATAAAAGAGATAAAATGCGAAAATTCCGATTGTCATAGTTAAAATGGAACTGCCAAAATCAGCGCAGAGAGTTCCTGTTGCAGATACAATGACTTCGTGCAAAATGCGCGCGTATGATAAGTCTTTTGATTTCATTAAATGGTTGAATGCGGCAAGTTCTAATATTTAGAATAATAATACATTGTCTTCGTTTAATGCTATAAAGTCCCCCCAGTGCCTAATTTATTTACACTTGCATTTCTTTAGCAAATACGTTATAATTATTTGTACGATAAACAGTAATATAGCGAAGTAACTATGGACGTTAAAGATATAGGAATAAAAAAGAATAGAGTTCTAATATCGTTCCTTTTGATATTGGTTGCTCTTGCTTTTGTTATTACTTTTGTTTTTATGTGGTGGGAATACGCAAGTCAAGACCATTATAAATATTTGCGTGAAAATGCAATCGAAGTAGAAGCAACAATCGTATTTTATAATTACGACTATTGTACGAGCGATAAGAACACGCGGAATTGGGTTACTATTTATGAATACGAAAGTGAATGGGGAACAATTTATCGGGGAAGATATGCTGTCCATCTCGATGAAAGTGCGGCAAAAGAGGAAGTTGGGGAAAAGATAAAAATATATATTGACCCTAATAGCGATTGGTCTGATAAACACTTGCCGTCATTTGATTATGAGCGTGCATTAAGAGATGCGATAATATGGTGTATTCCCATTCCCATTGTGTTGTATTTGCTTATTTACCGCTGTATTTATCGCAATATAATGAACAATAAAATTAAGAAAAAAGTTTACGGCAGTACATATAACAACGACAGAATTATTCATTCCCCACAACCGAATACCGTTTCACAAGGCGAAGTAACCAAAGTATTAAAATGGATAGTCTGTTACGTTAAAGTAAAGTATGAGGATGAGAGGGGCGTATCGAGAGAGAAGTGGGCGCGGTCTTGGTTTACGCATAAGGAAGCGAAATACTTACAGCAAAAGAAAACTATAATTATAGTACCTTACAAAAACACCTACGGCATTTTGGAAGAAAGACCTGCCGTAAATAAGGAGTGATATGGAAAAAATACCTAATGCAGAAGAATTGACGGCTTTAATCGGCAACTCTCTATACGATGTATGGAACAAATTATGCGCTTTAATCGATGAAAATTACGATATGGACCGTTTGTGGAATCAAGGCGGTAAAGCGTGGAAATACGAATACAAATACCGTCGGGGCGGTAAAACGCTTTGCGCATTATATGCAAGGGAAAGTTGTATAGGTTTTATGATTGGTTTGGGTAAAGACGAAAGGTTGAAATTTGAAGTGGATAAAGAAAGTTACTCAAAAGAAGTTCAAGAAGTATACGACAATACGCATACTTACCACGACGGAAAATGGATAATGTTTGAGCCGACAGATACTACGTTGTTTAATGATTTTGTCAGACTGTTGAGCGTAAAAAGAAAGCCAAATAGAAAGTGATAGTTTATTAAACCTATAAGATTATTTCGACTTGACAATATCTTATCATTGCATTATTATATTTACACAATATAATAGACATTGCAGGTGTAGTTCAATGGTAGAACTACGGCTTCCCAAGCCGTCAGCGCGGGTCCGATTCCCGTCACCTGCTCCAAAATAAGCAAGACTAAAACAGTCTTGCTTATTTTATTATTAAAATTCCACTATTGCCTATTACTTTTTTTGTTTATGTAATTATTGATTTGGTTTACAGTAATAAAATATTTATACAAATTTTGGAAAAAGTATAGATTTTTCCGTTGCAATATATTAAAATAGATTTAGAGTAAATCTTGCAGGCACAAATTAAATTATACGCCTGTAAGAAAAAGGAGAACTATATGCAACCTACGATTGGCATAAGACCGATTATTGACGGCAGATGGGGCGGTATAAGGGAGAGTCTTGAAGATCAGACTCGCCGTATGGCCCAATCTGCTAAAAAACTTATTGAAAGCAATCTTTTCTATACAGACGGCACGCCGGTACGCGTCGTAGTATACGACGGCACTATAGGCGGAGGCGCAGAGGCGGCGAAGTGCAAAGAATTTTTTGATACGCAAAACGTCGTCGGCACGTTGAGCGTGACGCCGTGTTGGTGCTACGGCTCAGAAACTATTGATTTGGATCCCAACACCGTCAAGGCGGTATGGGGACTCAACGCAACGGAGCGTCCCGGCGCGGTATATCTTGCCGCGGCAATGGCAATTCACGCACAAAGAGGCTTGCCGGCGTTTGCTATATATGGCAGAGACGTGCAGGATAAGGACGACGAAAATATTACCCCAGACGTAGCAGAAAAAATTTTGCGTTTTGCAAAAGCGGCAATTGCAGTAGGCAGTATGCGCAACAAAGCGTACGTAGGGCTGGGAAGCGTTTCGATGGGTATAGGCGGATCCTTCTTGGACGGCAATCTTATGCAAAAGTATTTTGGCATTAGAGCGGAATGGGTGGATATGTCGGAGATAAACCGCCGTATCACTCTCGGCATATACGATAAGAAAGAATACGAAAAAGAACTTGCTTGGATCAAAGCAAATTGCAAAGAGGGCATAGACACCAACGCAAATCCCAAGACGCGAGAAGAAAAGGATAAGCAATGGGAGTTTATAGCGAAGATGACTTTGGCAATCAAAGATATAATGATTGGCAATCCAAAACTCAACGAAATCGGCTGGCACGAAGAGGCTCTTGGTCGCAATGCGATACTTGGCGGTTTCCAAGGTCAGCGTATGTGGACGGATTGGCTTCCTAATGCAGATTTCAGCGAATCAATTCTCAACACGTCCTTCGATTGGAACGGCAAAAAAGAACCGCTCATATTGGCTACGGAAAATGATACGCTCAACGGTATGAGTATGCTCTTTGAAAAACTCTTGAGTTATCAGGCAAGTATATTTGCTGACGTTCGTACATTCTGGTCACCCGAAGCCATAAAGCGTGTGACTGGTTGGACGCCTACAGGCAGAGCAAAGGACGGATTTATGCACCTTATCAACAGCGGTGCAGCGGCGCTTGACGGCACGGCTATGTCAAAGAATGAGAAGGGCGAAAGCGTAATCAAGCCTTGGTGGGAAATGAACAAGAAAGATATTGACGCGTGTATGTCCAAGACTGACTGGTGTCAAGCCAACCTTGGGTATTTCAGAGGCGGCGGCTTTAGTTCGCACTTCAAGACGGAAGCAGAAATACCTGTGACAATGATGAGAATGAATATGGTAGACGGTCTCGGACCTGTGATACAGATTGCAGAGGGATATACTGCTATCGTGCCCGACGACGTGCAGAAAACACTTTGGGACAGAACCGACCCGACTTGGCCAAGCACTTGGTTTGCTCCTCGTCTTACCGGCAAGGGCGCATTCAAAGACGTATACAGCGTGATGGCTAATTGGGGCGCTAATCACGGCGCGTTTACCTATGGACATATCGGCGCAGATATAATCACGCTTGCTTCAATGTTGAGAATACCAGTGAGTATGCACAACGTCGACGAAGACAAGATTTTCCGTCCGCACGCTTGGACTGCGTTTGGCACGGAGGACAAAGAAAGCGCAGATTACAGGGCTTGCGCAAATTACGGCGCGCTTTACAAGTAGCACCCGACGACTTCACTCAAAAAACGTACCCAAGCGTGTCATTTGGCTGACTTTTATACGTAGATTTTATTGACGTACATAGAGTACGCCTGCAAAATCTCCGCACAAAATTCAAACCAAAGCACATTGCTTGGGCGTATACGATTTTGTATTCACAAAATTACGTTTTTTGAGTTTGCCGTCAGGTATATGAATTAGGTTAATTCAATATTGGATTTTAATCTATCTAAAAATTATAGGCAAGAAATATACGGCGGTCGTATGATTGCCGTATAAACAAAATAGGAGAACAATATGGACATAAAGACACTGTCGACGAAAGAACAGGTTTTGTTGGCAATGAACAGAGTATATTCAAACGCTTTGACGACTACGTCGGGCGGAAACATATCTGCAATGGACGAGAGAGGACATATATTCATTACGCCAAGCAGCATTGACAAAGGGACTTTGACTATAGACGACATTGTCGAAGTGCTTCCAGACGGAACTTGCATAGGCAAGCACGCTCCGTCAATGGAATTGCCTTTTCACTCCAATATTTACAGAGAGTGCAAAGACATAAAGGCTATCGTTCACGCTCACGCTCCTGCGGCGGTGGCGTACGCCTGTATGCGAGTTGCTCCTGACCCTACTTGCGCAAGAGTGTATGAAGAAAAACTTGGCAAGATTGCAGGCTCGAGATATGCGCTTCCAGGTTCGCTTAAACTGGGAGATATCGTAATGCAGGGCTTCAAGGACGGTTATCGCACTGTGATGATGGACAATCACGGCGCGACGGTAGGCGGAGGAGATATGCAAAAAGCGCTTGCAATGTATGAGACGCTTGACTATCTTTGCCGTTCGCTTTTCCACGCGCAGACGCTTGGCGGAGCAAAGTATATCAAAGACAAGATATCTTTAAAATGCAATCAATATCAAGTAGGGCAAATCGGCAATGGCGACGTTGCTAAACGAGAGGAATTGACGGCGTTTATAAAAAGAGCGTACAAAGGTCAACTCGTCGGTAGCGGTTGGGGAACTCTTGCTATTAGAGACGGCAACGGCGTGTTGTTCAATGCCGATTGCGACAGCCCGCTTGATTTGTCGGCGGGAGATATAGTGAGGTATGAAGACGGCAAAGTATCGTCAAATAAGCCTTGTAAATATCTTGACTTGATTTTGAAGATTTTTGACAAAACTCCCGAGGCGCAAAGCATATTCGTATCTATGCCGTCGGCAATAATGGGATTTGCTATGGCAAACGTGGAATTTGACGCAAGGCTGATACCCGAGAGTTACATTATGCTCAAAGACGTCAAGAGATTGCCCTATTCTGCAATAGGAGATTATGACTTGATTGCAGATGCGTTGACGACGTCTTGTCCTGTTACGGTCATTGACAATGAGTGTATTATTACTATTGGCAAGAATACTACAAAGGCGTTTGACAGGTTGGAAGTATGCGATTATTCCGCTCGTTCGGTGTTGCTTGCAAAGTCTGTGGCAAAGATAAATCCTATTGACGAAACGCAAGTCAAGGAGATTGACGACAACTTTAACGGATGGTAATTATGGCAAATAGCGTAAGGGTACTTGCAATAGATTTGGGCGCGAGTTCCGGCAGAGGAATAATATTTCAACTTTGCGGCGGCAAGTTGCAACAAAAAGTAATACACCGTTTTCCCAACGGTGCAGTCGAGAGGGACGGCAGATTGTATTGGAATTTGGATATGCTTTTTGAAGAAGTTGTTAAGGCTATAGAGATTGCCAGCAAAGACAGCAAGGTCGACGGCGTGGGTATAGATACTTGGGGCGTAGACTTTGGATTCGTCGGCAAAGACGGCAAGACGGTTTGCGACGACTTCCGCAATTATCGCAATCCTGCCAATGCGCAAGTGAGAAATTCTCTTGACGAAAGCGAGAGAAAGCAACTTTTTACTATCGCAGGCATATCTGACAACGATTTCAACACGACTTATCAACTCATTGCCAGAGCAAGAGAAAATTATAATTTTGACTGCGTAAAGCATTTGCTCTTCACACCTCAACTCTTGGGATATATGTTGACGGATGTAGCCGTAAGCGAGCCTACTATATCGTCGACGAGCGGCTTTTACAGACAAAGCCTTGGCTTTGACGGTAATTTTTTAAAGCAATGGAATATACCCAAAGAGATATTGCCAGAGCCTATTGAAACTTGCTCTATCATAGGTAATCTAAAGGAATATATAAAGCAGAAAATCGGAATAGAATACGATTTGCCTGTCATAGCAACGCCGGGACACGATACTGCTTGCGCAGTGCTTGGAGTGCCGTCGCAAGAGGAATATCCGCTATTCTTGAGCAGCGGAACTTGGTCACTCTTTGGCGCGCTTGAAGAGAAGCCTATTATAAATGACGACGCTTGGAAATACGGCTATACTAACGAACTTGCCTTTGGCGGAAAAGTAAGACTTCTGCGCAATATTATGGGTATGTGGATAATACAGGAGTGCCGTCGACAATGGATAAGCGAAGGCGAAAATTTAGACTATCCGCAAATCGTGGCGCTTGCAAAAGACAGCGCGGACAATGGGGCGTATATTGACGTCAACGACAGCGCGTTTACGTTGCCTTGCAATATGGTTGACAGAGTCAAGACTTACGTCTTTGAGAAGCAGGGTATAAAGTTGAGCGGTATAGGAGAAGTCGCAAGATGCGTATATGCTTCGCTTGCAAAGGCGTATAAAGACGCTTATGACGGACTTGTCAAATTGACAGGCAGAAAGTACGGCAAATTGTATATCATAGGCGGCGGAGCCAATAACGATTATCTCAATCAAATCATTGCAAATACTTTGGACATTGAAGTGTCGGCAGGTCCGTCGGAAGCAAGCGCGTTAGGCAACGCGATAGGACAGTTTGTTGGCTTGGGCGCAATTAAGCCAAGTCAAATCAAAAATATCATTATGGAAAACTGCGATGTAAAAGTCTTTTTCTCCCAAAAATGAAATTTAATATCAGTATTAGAAGACGGCCGAGTAGGTCATCTTTTTTAAATTGGGTATTGCAATTGATATATTTATATGTTATAATTAAGATAACCAATGGAAATTGCTGTAAAAGTAATTTAGCGTTTTGCATACAAAGTATAGGGGGATGATAAGTTATGAAAAAGAAAGCGGTATGGACAATTTCAATTTTGTTGGTAATTTGTATCGGTTTGTTATCTTTGTCAGGATGTTTTCATTTTAATAAATTTATTCAAAAAGTAAATAAGAGACACGATACTTTGAAGTTGGCGCAAGTATATCAGTTGATAAGCGGCGACGTCGTTTTGGATATCGAGAATTATGGAGTGATTACCTATGCTGATGACGTAGAGTATACATTAAACGACGGAAAAGATTGGCATATTGCAACGAGAAATCTGCAATCAGAATATTATTATTTTGAAATTGAAGAAAGTCATTATGGCAATACGTATGACATTGCAGTAAGAATAGCCGAGGATAAAGATAATAAAGTCGGTAAAAAATCAAATGCTATAACATTTTTTGTAAAGGCTCCAAGTAAGGTTAAAGAAGAGACTGTAAACGGATTTTATGCAACTATAGGAAACAAAACTCCAATTGAAGGCACGTATAAATTTGTTGCCGAAAATAATAACGTCGTATTAAAAAGATATTATAAAGATCAAAGCGGCAATATAGTTCTCAAGCCCATAGATAATGAGGATAGGATTAACGTTGAATACAGGATTTTTGCGAATGAAGATATTGTTAGTGAGGAAGAGATAAGTTTGGCCAAAGATGTTATTGAGAATTTTGAAGTGCAAAAAATGTTAAAAGATGAAAATGATCTATATGACCTTGCAAAGACTTTTGAGGTGTTTATAAAATACGGCGCAATGCAAGATAAAGATTCAGATCCTATAGAATGGACGGATTACAATTATGATAATGGCATATCAAAGGATGAGTACTCTCAAAGCATTGTTGCAGGGTTTGACTTTGAGGAAGAATATATTATCAGAACAGGTAAATTGTTTTTTATGTTGGTAAGAGTAAAGGGGGATGATACCACGTTGATGTCTGGGACCTTTATAGTAAAATGCTGGGTCTAATCATATAGAGAGGGGGAATCGCAATGAAAAAGAAATTCGTATTTATAATCACTATCGCGCTTGCTATTTGCGTATTTACATTCTCTTTTGCAGGGTGTAGATACGATGACCGTAATAGTTTGAAATTGAAGCAAGTATATCAATTGCCGGATTCTAATATTGTCTTTGAAATAGGGGGTGTCTGGGCAATCGATTGGTTGGAGTATACGGTGGACGACGGCAATACTTGGCAGAAAGCAGAGCATAGAAGTATTTTGGGGGAATATTATCATTACGAAATTTCAGAGTCAGATTACGGAAAAGAATTTAAAATTGCTGTGAGAAATGGTTTTAGAGAAAAAACTAAATCTAATACGATAAGTTACGTAGTAAAGGCTCCAGTCGATTTTTGGGAAGATAATCTATGTGGCGTTTGGGACGAAGATAAAAGAATTTATAAAGACGAGTACCGATTTGTTTTTGAAGACGGCAAAATTCAATTAAAAAAATATTATCTACAGCAAAACGGTGCTGCAGTACTAAACGACGTTGAGCAAAAAGACAAACTCAACTTTGAATATAAGATGATTGAAAAGTCTAGCGCAGTAGAGCAAAATGTGGATAAATTGGAAAAATTGGATTTTTTAAGGGATTTATTTCCCAACGAAGATGAATATCTGCAGGCATTGGAATTGGTTGCGGTATGGTCTTCATATCTCGACAAGTTGGACGAACTGTATGATATGGAAGGGTGGATTGATTACGATTACTCTAAAGGTATATTGGAAGAGGAATATTTGGATCATACAGTAGTGCATTTCAGTGAGGGGGATGATGACATTGTTTTGTCAGGCAAACAAGTATTTATGTTGGTGAGAATTAAAGAAAGCAGTACTACGTTAAGGTCAGAGACGTTTCTGATAATCGTACCATTACAGTAGACGGCTTTCATAAAAATAAAGAGCATTTCGATTAGCGAAATGCTCTTTATTTTTTATAGACGTATTATTTTGTACCGAACAGTCTGTCACCTGCGTCACCTAGACCTGGGACGATATATCCGTTTTCGTTGAGACCTCTGTCGAGTGTGGAGACGAAAATAGGCACGTCTGGATGGGCTAGAGCAACCTTTTCTACGCCTTGCGGCGCGGCAATTATTGACATAAGACGTATCTTCTTGCAACCTCTTCTTTTAAGAGCGTCTAGAGCGTCGACGGCAGATCCGCCCGTTGCAAGCATTGGATCGACGAGAAAAACCGTCTTATCTTCGATGCCTTCGGGAAGTTTGCAATAATACTCCTGCGGCATAAGCGTCTCTTCGTCGCGATACATACCGATATGTCCTACCTTTGCCGTGGGGAAGACTTTATGTACGCCGTTGACCATACCGAGTCCCGCTCTTAAGATGGGCACTATTGCTACGCTTTCGTCGGGTACTTTGTATTGAGTTGTGACCTCGAGAGGTGTCTCCACTTGCACTGGAATGAGATCGACGTCTTTCATACTTTCGTACGTCATAATCATAGTTATTTCTTCGATAAGTTCTCTAAATTCCTTCATTGAAGTATTTTTGTCACGCAGTATTGCTATCTTGTGTTTGATAAGCGCGTGGTCAAATATAAATGCGTTGTCGAATAATTTCATATTTCCTCCTTAAGTATCAGTTGATATCTTTGTTATCGTTTTGTATTTCAGTATCGGCAGTCGTATCCTGCACGCTTTGCTCTGCGGTATTTACTGTAGCGTCTGCAGTGATTTCTGTTATTTCTTCTTTTGCAAGGTCTTGGCTGTCCTTGTTATTTTCGCTCTTGTCTTTTCTCTTGATATTGACAAGCAAGTTGACGAGTATGCCGAGTATGAGCGCGCAAGCAACTTCAGTGACAGTGATAGAGCCAAAGTTGAGAGTCATACCGCCTACGCCGGCAATGAGTATGACTGATACGACGAAAAGATTTTTGTTATCACCGAGGTCTACGCCTTGTAGCATCTTGAGACCTGACACTGCGATAAATCCGTAAAGCGCTACGCATACGCCGCCCATTACGCAAGAGGGGATAGTGGATAGGAATGTGACGAAGGGAGCAATAAAGGAAAAGAGTATTGCCAATATTGCCGTAGTCAGTATCGTCACGACGGAAGCGTTGCCCGATATTGCCACACAACCCACAGATTCGCCATAAGTCGTGTTGGGACAGCCGCCGAATATTGCGCCCGCCATAGAGCCTACGCCGTCGCCGAGCAGCGTTCTGGTGAGACCTGGGTCTTTCAACAAGTCGTATTCTATGATGCTTGATATATTCTTGTGGTCGGCGATATGTTCGGCAAATACTACGAAAGCCACTGGGATATACGCCACTGCGATAGTGCCTATATAAGAGCCTATAGAGCCGACGCTGCCCGCGTCAAAACCGCCTTTAAAAATCGGCAAGAATGCAAACTCCGGATACCACTGCATATTTTCAAAAAGAGAAAAATTGATGATTTGCAAAGCCTCTGTATGCGTTGCGTGACCTATGCCGGTGAATATCGCGGCTACAGTATATCCCGACAAAATACCTATGACGAACGGTATCATTTTCATAAGTTTTTTTCCGTATACTGAGCATACGATAGTCACTGCAAGAGTGATAAGCCCGCACAGAAAAGCAATATACGGAGAGCATACCATTTGCGTTGAAGTCACTTCTTCAAGTACGGCGCTGCCGTCCACTACCTTTGCAATGAGTTCCGTCACGTTCTTTGTTACGTTGCCTTTAAAAAGGTCTCCGACAGCGTTGCCCGCAAGCGAAAGACCTATGATTGCGACGGTAGGTCCTATTACGACCGCAGGCATAATCTTATCCACCCACTTCACGCCGGCAAACTTGACGACTATTGCAATAATCACGTATACGAGACCTGCAAATATAGCGCCGATTATAAGTCCGAGATAACCCAAAGACGCTGATACGCCTCCTGCGAACGCCGCTCCCATAGAGCCAAGAAAAGCAAATGAACTACCTAAGAATACTGGGCTTTTGAATTTGGTAAAGAGTAAGTATACTATAGTGCCTATACCTGCGCCAAACAATGCCGCAGACGGTGACATTCCGTTGCCTATTATCATAGGTACGGCAATTGTTGCCGCCAATATTGCGAGCAATTGTTGAAGTGAAAAGAGTATGAGTTGTCCTGCTTTGGGTCTGTCTTTGACGCCGTAAATCATTTTCATTAAAAAAATCCTCTCTTGTATTTTGACAACTTTCGTTGTGTTTTTCTTTGGAATTTTATGCGTTTGATAACAAAGAGAGTACTCTGCGTAAACACGGTAAATTCTTTAATAATAATTTTATCATACATCAGCGCGTATTGCAACAAAGTTAAAAAATTTTGTAGAGAAAAAGAAGAAGTAAAAAATTTAAAGATTTCGTAGGTATTATTAGACTAAACTATATACGGCGTGATAATACTTGCGACGTGAATATACGCGTCTTTTGTTAGGTGAAGACCGTCAAAGGTGTATTCATTCTTGAGATTGCCTTCTTCGTCTTTGAGAGAAGAGTTGACTTCTATATACACGCAGTCGCATTGATTGCATATATTTTGTAGAAGTACGTTTAGTTCGTCAATAACGACGTTGGTACGGCTTCCGGTCTTGCTAAAGAAAGTGGGTTTTCTTACGGTATTTACTGGATATACCGATTGAACAAATATTTTGCACGCAGGCAACGACTCTTGTATTTTTTGTATAATCAACTGAATATTGTTTGCAATATCTTGAGGTGGGATATTTCTTCCTATATCGTTGGTGCCGCCCAAAAATACTATCTTAGAAGGCGCTATGTCAAGCACGTTGGACTCTAAACGGTCGAGCATATCTTGGGTAGTGTCTCCAGATATACCTCTATTGCAAAGATTTAAATTGGGATAGAATTCTTCGAGATTGCACATTTCCGTAATCGAATCTCCAAAGAAGACGGTTTCGCCGTGTGCGGCGTCAACGCTTGCGTTTGCATACGCCGTTGCTTTTTTGTCCTTATTGCCGAGAAATGTTACGCTGTGCGCTCCGTAGATTGCAAAATAAGACGCCGTAAGCGTAATACATATTATTGCCACCGCTACGACGATAGCAATGACTGAATTTCTTATTTTCTTGTCGTAAGGCATCATCTTTTGCAACTCCTTAATTTATCGTACGCAAAGTACCCGCTGTCGAGCAATCGGCTATACTATTATATTATACGTTTTTGAGATTTAAGTAAATAGAGAAAGTTTAAAAAAAAGTATATTTACAAAAATTATACAAAATTCAACGATTTGCTTTTGCAAAGTTGAACATATATGGTATTATATTGATAAATATAAAAAGGCTTTTGAGAGGTAGATATGGCAAAATTATATCTTGTCGGCACGCCTATTGGTAATCTTTCCGACATAACTTTGAGAGCGCTTGAGACGCTCAAGTGTGTCGACGCTATAGTGTGCGAGGATACTCGACATTCTCTCAAGTTGCTCAATTATTACGATATCAAAAAACCGCTTTTTGCTTGCCATAAATTCAACGAAAAGCAGAGCGTGGACAGGATATATTCTTTGCTTGAAGAGGGCAAAGACGTCGCGCTTATCACTGACGCCGGTATGCCTTGCATATCCGATCCCGGCGCAGTCGTCGTCAACGGACTTTTGGAGAAAGGCGTGGAAATAAGCGTAATTCCCGGCGCAACGGCTCTTACAAGCGCAATGGCGCTATCCGGAATATGCCAGCCAATATTTACGTTCGTTGGGTTTTTGCCTGTCAAAAACAAGGACAGAGACGCGCTGTTATCTCAATTCAAAGGCGCAAAGACCTCTTTGGTATTTTATTCTTCGCCGTATGATCTCAACAAGGATATAGAATATTTATACGGCTTTTTGGGCGATAGAAAGTTGCATATAGTCAGAGAAATTACCAAGATACACGAAGAGCATATTGTCACTACGTTGGCGGAGGGAGCGCAAGAGTTGCCAAAGGGCGAATACGTGCTTATCGTTGAGTGCGCGGAGCAGGAAGATAGCGCTCCGCAAGGCAGTATAGAGGAACAACTGGACGAGTTGCTCAAAAGCGGCGTCGACAAAAAGAGCGCAATCAAACAGGTAGCCAAAGCCAATGGGCTTACCAAAGACGAAGTATACAAGATTGCTATCAGTATGTAGTTTTAATTATGCGTGTTAATTTGACTATTCTTGACTATGCATAAACAAGTGTTGACTTTTGAACGGTTGTTGTGTATAATAAAGTTTAGAGGAAAATATGATAGAAAAAAGTCAATATAGAAGCGCAATTAGATCTAAGAAGTTTATTAAAAACGCTTTTTCCGAATTGTTGCAAAAAAAAGAATTGGAAAAGATTACTGTCACTGAGATAGTCAAGTTGTCAGGGCTAAACAGAGGTACGTTTTACGCACACTACAACAATATTACCGACGTGCTTGAGGAAATAGAAAAAGAAGTGACGGATAAGATACTTTCGCTCTTTTCTGCATACAAGGACAGTATTATAGAAAATCCCACTCCATTTTTGAGGGAGATAGCAGACTTTTTGCAAAAAGATTATGATTTTTACAAACGTCTTATTTGCGCAAAGATGGGAGAGAACTTTATAGACAAACTCAAAGAGTTTTTTGTTGCGACAGTTATGGAAGAAATAAAGACTGACGAAGTCGAAGACAAGGCAAAGTTTTTGCTAATCGTCAGATTTTATACCAACGGATTTGCCAATATGTACGTGGACGTATTCAAAGGCAAACTCAAAGTGACGTTGGACAAACTCACGGATATGATGGGAGAGATAATCGCAGTGGGTATAGGTGAGTTTAAGTTGACGCCGCAATAAAGGTAAGCGCAGGTTTGTCTCAACAATGCGCGCCCCCAATATAAGGTGCATACGACGAATATCTAAAAGATAAATATATTTAGCATAAATAAAAAATATAATTAAACTGACAGGATAAGTCAAATATCTAAAAGCCGTACGGCTATAAAGGAGTAACTATGAATTACGATGCAAAAGAATACGGAATGGTCGCAGGCGAAGACATAAGTCATAGTCTTCAAAAGGCGCTTTGCGAATTGGAAAATATAGAGGGAGAAAAGACTCTTACGTTTGAAAAGGGAGAGTATCATCTTTATTCCAACAAAGTGTGCGTCAAAGACCTGTTTATTACAAATACGGTGGGAGACAAGCAATGGCGCAGAGGCACCGTGCCTCACCGCAACAACATAGGTATATGGATAGAAAATCAAAAGGACTTGACTATAGACGGCAACGGTTGCGTATTTGTTATGCACGGCAAGATGACGAATATCGCAGTTGTCAATAGCAAAAACGTGACGCTTAAAAACTTTTCTATCAAAGTCGACAATCCCGATATGCACGAGTTCAAAGTCGTTGAAGTGGGCAAGACGCACGTAGACTTTGAGATAGACAAAGAATCGAGATATCACAAGTTCCATTGCAGATATTATTTTGTCGGCGAAGATTACCGCGCTAGGTTCAAAAAATCTACTTTCGGTTGGTGGTTTGGATATATTCCTCACGATAACGAAAATACGATTATGAGAAAGGCGCATCCGTTGAGAGGAGCGTATATGATAAAAGAACTTGAACCGCACAAGTTCAGAGCAAAGTATTTGCAAACTTTGAGATTCAAAGTCGGCGACAGATACTACGTATACGACGAGTTGAGAAAATACAACGGAATTTTTGTAGAAAAGAGTGACAACGTTGCGCTTGAGAGTGTAAATCAACATTTCAATTACGGCTTGGCGTACGTTGCGCAAAATTCTAGCAATCTGCATATAAACGGATGTAAGTTTGCTCCTCACGCAGAGAGCGCAAAACTTATGATTTCGGCGGCAGACTTTTTGCACATCTGTATGTGCCGCGGTCAGGTAGATATCAAAAACAACGAGTTTGTCGGCGCAGGAGACGATACGCTCAACGTGCACGGCATACATTTCAAAATCAAGAAAATCGAAGCAGATAAGATAGAAGTAAGATTTTGTCACCATCAGGCGCACGGCTTCAATCCATTGCGCGTAGGCGACGAGATTGCTTTTGTCGACGTGCCGTCTATGCTTGAGCACGGCAGGGCAAAGATTTTGGCGTCCGAACTTGTCAACGAAACTACTATAAGATTGCAACTTGACGACGTATCGCAGGCAATAGTCGGAGAAGTAATAGAGGATAAATCCGCTAATCCAGACGTAGATTTCTCTCACAACTTTATGACGAGAATTATCACGAGAGGCGTGCTTATGACGAGCGGCGGCAAAGTCAAGATTACAGATAATAATTTCGACAACACTTCTATGCATTCCATTCTTATTTCCGACGATGCAAAATCTTGGTATGAGAGCGGCGCTGTCAACGACGTGGAAATTGCTCGCAACAGATTTGGCAGAGTAGAAGGCTATACCGTGCAGGTTATGCCGGAAAACACCGTGCATAACGGAGCAGTACACAAGAACATCTATATCCACGACAACGTCATAGACAATGCAGACGAGGGGTGGTACTTCAAGTCGGTAGACAACGTAGTGCTTGAGAACAACACTTCCGATAAGCCAATGGAAATGAAGGTAATCAACGCTGACGTAAAAACTAAATAACGAATCGTATATGAATATTTTTGAGAGTTGCACCGTCGGCAAAGTAAATCTAAAAAACGCAATTATTCGCTCCGCAACTCACGACGGATTGGCGGACGAGGACGGCGGTCCCAGTGAAGAACTCATTCGCAAGTATGCTTTTTTGGCAAAAAACGAAGTCGGGTGTATTATTGCCGGATACGCGATAGTAAGTCCCGAGGGCGGCTCTTCATATCCAAGATGTCTTGCGTTTTACGGAGACAGCGTTGCGGATAAGTACAGACGCCTTACCGATGCCGTACACGTATACGGCACGCCGATAATTGCCCAACTTGCTCATTGCGGACGGCAGACGTCAAGCAAGGTGATTGGAGAAAAAAAGATTGCTCCCAGCGCAAAAAGACATCTCTTTTATCCCGACAAAGCAAGAGCAATGACCGTGGAAGACATATTGCGCGTTGAAGACGCTTTTGTCGATGCGATTGTCAAGGCAAAAGAATATGGATTTGACGGCGCTCAAATACATTTGGCGCACGGCTATCTTCTTCACGATTTTGTATCTGCCAACGGCAATAAGCGCAAAGATGAATACGGAAGAGATATTCACGGCAGATGCCGTATCGTCAAAGAGATATTGCAAAAGGCAAGGAGCAAGGTCGGAGACTTTCCTATTTGGGTAAAACTTTCCGCTACTGATAAGCGTAAAAAGGGTATGCGTATTTCTTATGCCATCAAAGTATGTAAGTTGCTCAAAGAATACGGCGTTGACGCAATCGAAGTGTCTTGCGGCAGCGTGCAGGACGGTATGAATACTATGCGGTCTAAGCGTATGCCAATGGAAGCCGTATTTAGATACAGAGAGCCTGTCGCAAGTATGCCCAAAGCGCTCAATAAATTTTGTCTTGCCTGCGCAAAACTTATCAATCCGCTTCTTCCTCAACCCAAGCCTTTGACAATGTTTAATTATAATTCCGCTATGGCAATAAAAGAACAAGTGGATATGGATTTAATCTTGGTGGGCGGAGTGGCTAAACTTGACGATATGCAAAAGGCAGTCGACAGCGGAATAAGCGCGGTGTCAATGTGCCGTCCCTTTATATGCGAGCCGAATCTTGCAAAAAAACTCAAAGAAGGCAAATCTACGCAAAGTCAGTGCGTGATGTGCAACTACTGCGGACTAGTCATAGAGAAAGAGCCGACTAAATGTCTACTTGGCAAAATAAAAAAATAGCAATATACCAAAGGAGTATAAATTTTTGGGCAGGACGGAAGTCCTGTCTATTTTTTTATTGCGTAGCAACTGTTATTTTCTATATTGGCTTGACTTTACTTAATAAAATATATAAAATTAAAATATAATACTATAATTTTATGAGGTCTTATGAAAAGTGATATTGAGATAGCAAACAGCGTCAAACTTTTACCCATAACTGAAGTAGCAAAAAAACTCGATATTCAAGACGACGATTTAGAACTTTACGGCAAATACAAAGCCAAGATTTCCAAAAAGCCGTCACCGAAGACAAAAAATCTCGTGCTTGTCACGGCTATCAATCCCACGGCGTTTGGCGAAGGTAAGACCACGACGTCTATAGGACTTGCCGACGGAATGAGCAAGTTGGGCAAAAAGGTTTGCTTGGCGTTGAGAGAGCCGTCACTCGGACCTGTATTTGGTATCAAAGGCGGAGCCACCGGCGGAGGTATGGCGCAGATTGCTCCTATGGAAGATATCAATTTGCATTTCACGGGAGATATGCACGCTATTACTACTGCTAATAATCTTATATCTGCAATTCTTGACAATCATCTTATGCAGGGCAACGAACTTGATATTGACGTCGACAATATAATTTGGAAGCGTTGTATGGATATGAACGACAGGGCTTTGAGGTATATCGAAGTTGGTCAGGGCGGCGCTAAGAACGGCGTGCCGAGAAAAGACGGATTTAATATCACTGCGGCTTCGGAGATAATGGCAATACTTTGCCTTTCCAAGGATATGGCAGACCTCAAACTAAGGCTAGGCAATATCATAGTTGCTTACGACAAAAAGGGCAACGCAGTCACGGCAAAGGACTTGGGCGTAGTCGACGCGGCTGCAATCGTGCTTAAAGACGCGTTGAAACCCAATCTTGTTCAGACGCTTGAAGGAACTCCCGCAATAGTGCACGGCGGTCCGTTTGCAAATATTGCTCACGGATGTAATACTATCATTGCGACAAAACTTGCTATGAGTTTGGCTGATTACGTAATTACAGAGGCTGGCTTTGGCGCGGATCTCGGCGCAGAAAAGTTTTTGGATATCAAGTGCAGAGTGGCAGACATTGAGCCTAAGGCAGTCGTGCTTGTGGCTACGGTAAGAGCGCTGAAGTACAACGGCGGAATCAAGAAAGAAGACGTGGCAAAAGAAGACTTGAGTGCGCTCAAGAAAGGTATGCCAAATCTTGTGGGACACATACGCAATCTTCGCGACGTATACGGCGCAAACGTCGTAGTCGCAGTCAACAAGTTTATCACAGACACTGACGAAGAAATCAAAATGATAGAAGACGCCTGCAAGGCAGAAGGCGCGGTATGCGCTTTGTGCGAGTGCTGGGCGAAGGGCGGCGAAGGCTCCGTAGAACTTGCAAAGGCAGTGCTTGAAGCAATCGACAAGCCGTCAAAACTTAAGTATTCTTATGACCTTGATATGAGCGTCGAGGATAAAATTTTTGCCGTGGCAAGCAAAGTTTACGGCGCAAGCGCGGTAGAGTACAGTGATATTGCAAAAGAAAGTATTGCTAAGATAAACAGACTTGGCAAAGGCAATTTGCCTATCTGTATCGCAAAGACGCAGTATTCCTTCTCCGACGATATGACAAAACTCGGCAGACCCACAGGTTTCACTATGACGGTGCGCGACGTGGAGATAAGAGGCGGAGCAGGATTTTTGGTAGTGGTATGCGGAAGTATTATGCTTATGCCGGGACTTGGCAAAAAGCCTAGCGCTTTGGGTATGACGATAGACGCCGATACCAACGAGATCAAAGGTCTGTTCTAGTCGATCTCAACATTATTTTTGCAGTAGCAAGGCAAAGTGAAGAATCTAAAATCAATATTGACAATAAAATAAAAACAAGGATAAATATGGAAGAAATCAAGTCAACGAATTTTATCGAAGAGTTTATCAACGAAGATTTGGCAGAGGGCAAGGCAAAGGAGATAATCACACGCTTTCCGCCTGAGCCAAACGGATATTTGCATATCGGACACGCAAAATCGCTTTGCATCAACTTTGGTATGAAAGAAAAGTATCACGGCAAATGCAACTTGCGTTATGACGACACCAATCCCAGCAAAGAGGACATTGAGTACGTCAACTCAATCAAAGAAGACATCAAATGGTTGGGCTTTGAGTGGGATCAAGAATTGTATGCGTCCGATTATTTCGACAGAATGTACGATTGCGCAGTCGGACTTATCAAAAAGGGACTTGCGTACGTTTGCGACTATACGGCGGAGCAAATCAAGGCTACGAGAGGCACGTTGACTCAACCGGGTGAAGAGAGCCCTTGGAGAGGTAGAAGCGTTGAAGAAAACCTGCGCCTTTTCGAGGAGATGAAAGACGGCAAATACGCTGACGGAACCAAGGTACTGCGCGCAAAGATAGATATGGCAAGCCCTAATATCAATATGCGCGATCCGGTTATTTACAGAGTATTGAGAGCCACGCATCACCGCACGGGTGATAAATGGTGCATTTATCCTATGTACGATTTTGCGCACCCGCTTGAAGACGCCTTCGAGGGTATCACGCACAGTATTTGCACTCTTGAATTTGAAGACCACAGACCATTATACGACTGGGTGAAGATAAATTGCGGTTTTGGAGAATTGCCAAGACAGATAGAATTTGCAAGATTGGGAATGACGAGGACGATAATGTCCAAGAGATATCTCAAAAAACTTGTCGACGAAGGCAAGGTCAGCGGTTGGTCTGACCCCAGAATGCCTACGCTTTCGGGAATGAGAGAGAGAGGTTATCCGCCTGAGGCAATAAGAAGATTTTGTCAGGAGATAGGCGTATCAAAGAGCCAGAGCGAAGTCGACGTGTTGATGCTCGAGCATTTTGTAAGAGATTATCTTAATATCAATGCCGACAGAATGATGGTAGTCAAAGACCCTATCAAACTCATTATTGCCAATGCAACTCAGGACGAAGAATATCAAATAGAAAATAATCCCAACGCGGAGGAGAAGTCTACGCACAAGGTGACTTTCAGCAGAGAACTCTATATCGACAGAGACGACTTTGCGCCTGTTCCGCCTCCAAAATATAAGAGGCTTGTTCCCGGCGGAAAGGTAAGACTTAAGGGAAGTTATATTCTTGAATACGTCAGCCACGAGTGCGACAAAGACGGCAACGTCGTCAGCGTAACGTGCAATTATATCCCAGATTCTATCAGCGGCGGAGTCAACGCAGGCATAAAGGTCAAGGGCGTAATTCAGTGGGTAAACGCAAAAGATTGCATAGATCTCACTCTTCACGAATATGATTATTTGTTGCTTGATGGTGACGGCGATTTCAACGACAGACTTACGCCCAACAGTCATACAGTATATTCCAATGCAAAGGGAGAGAGTTTTCTCGCCACAGTCAAGGAGTACGACAGATTCCAGTTTATGCGTATGGGATATTTCAGCGCGGTAAAGGGATACGGCAAGGACGGCAAGTATGAATTTAATCAAATCACGGGATTGAAGGACAGTTATGGCAAATAAACTATTTAATAGACCCAAGAACATAAAAGAAATTCGATACGTCGACGGCTCGATATCCAAGTATAACGACGGCAACGGTACGCAATATCTGCTCTTTGACCCAAAGAATATCACGTCGTATGAATGTGTCAAAGGTATGGTAGGAGAGAGGCTTGCGTATATAAAAGAGCGTCTCGTGTGTATGTGGGGCAACGAAGAGATAGAAGAATACGTAATCGTCGATGAAGCGCAAAAGGATATATTTGCAAGTCTTTGCAGCGAGCAAGTTGCGCTTGAAAATAAACAAGACTTTATCAAGGCAAAAGTAGACGACGTAATAATACAATACTCCCACAAAGCGGGAATGTTTTCGAGATTTTATTACAACGTCTGGTTTGAGTATGCAGGGACTTATTATTATCTGTATATCAAGACTTGCGACGGAGCAAAATTCAAGGCTTTGATGGAAGAATTTTTAACGTATAAAAAGATTATTTAAGGTGGAATGATGAACGAATTAGGTTTACTTGATACTCAAAGGGCAATTAAAGATTGCAAAGATACTTTTATATCTGCGCTCGCTCAAGAATTAGACTTGAGCAGAGTTTCCGCGCCGCTTTTCGTATTGCAAGAGAGCGGTTTCAACGACAATCTCAACGGCGTAGAGCGTCCCGTCTCTTTTGATATAAAAGAGAGCGGTAAGATTGCAGAAGTGGTACATTCTCTTGCCAAGTGGAAGAGATTTGCACTCAAGAAATACGGCTTTGAAATGCACAAAGGGCTTTATACGGATATGAACGCTATTCGCCGAGACGAAATAGTCGACAATATCCATTCTTTGTACGTCGATCAATGGGATTGGGAGAAGGTAATTTCGGCAGAAGACCGCAATATCGACTTTCTCAAAGACACGGTAAGAGGTATATACAAAGTCATCAAGTCAACTTGCCAAAGCGTAAGAGAGAAATATGAACTTGACAAATTTGATATGCCTGGCGAAATTGCTTTCGTTACGACGCAAGAACTTGAAGATACTTATCCCAATCTCACTCCGCAGGAGAGGGAAAACGCTGTTGCGAAGAAATACGGAGCAGTATTTATAATGCAGATAGGCGGATTGCTCAAGAGTGGCAAAAAGCACGACGGCAGAGCGCCTGATTACGACGACTGGTCACTCAACGGAGATATTTTTGTCGACTATCCTGTGATAGGCAGGGGCTTGGAACTCTCGTCTATGGGTATAAGAGTCGACAGGGCTTCGCTTCTCGATCAACTCGCAAAAGAAAACGCTATGGATAGATTGGAATTGCCTTTCCACAAAGCGCTTGCCAACGGCAAATTGCCGCTGTCCATAGGCGGCGGAATAGGACAGTCGCGTCTTTGTATGTTTATTCTTGGCAAGAGACATATCGGCGAAGTCCAGCCGTCAGTGTGGAGTGACAGAGAGATAGAAAATTGCAAAAAGCAAGGTATTACGTTGCTATAAAAATAAGCGTAAGGGCGCACAAAAGTAAAAGGGATTTATGAATTATCTGTTCTTTGATATCGAATGTGCAAATTGTTTCGGCGGGCACGGAAAAATATGCTCGCTTGGATACGTACTTGCCGACGAAAGACTTAATATTCTTGAACAAAAAGATATTCTCGTCAACCCAAAGAGCAAATTTCATACTTCGCGCGGAGACGGCGAGGGTATAGAACTTGGATACGACAAGAGCGAATTTCTCAAAGCGCCGGACTTTAAGGCAACGTATCCAACTTTCAAAAAATTGTTGGAAAATCCCGACGTGATTATCTTTGGACATTCTGTCAACAACGATATCAATTTTTTGATATCTGAATGTAACAGATACGAGATGCCGTACTTTACTTTCAACGCTTTCGATACTCAAATACTTCACCGTCATTTTATGCCGGAAAGCACAGAGAACGGTCTTGGCAAGATATGCGAAGCCTTTGGAATATCGACGGAAAATCTACACCGCAGCGACTACGACGCATATCTCACTTTGCAAGTAGCAAAGAAGATGTGTCAGATAAAAGGAGTGGATATCCAAGAACTTTTGCACGAATGTCCCAACGCCTTTTATTCTGTGGAAAACGGCAATGTAAAAAACAATTACGCTACGGTATCTTATACAAAGAAGTTGTCGGGGTACGCTAGATTTGTCAAGCCAGACCCAAGACTTTTAAAACGCAGTCAAATTGTGGACAAGCATTTTTGTTTTTCTACGTCGTTTGAAAAAGATAGATTTAAGCAAGCGCTTTTTCTCGTCAACAAAATCAGACGAATGGGAGGCGTATACTCACAAAAGATATCAAAACTCGATTTTTATCTGCCATTTGGAGACAACTGCCTGCGTACGCAAAACGTAATGAGTATTGCCGACGGACATATTGATATCGTGACTGAAGAAAAGATGTTGGACATATTGGAGATAGATAAAAATCTATATGAAGAAGTCAAGGCTTGGAGTATGGCGAAGATAAGAAATTACGGGATTCCCAAACCTAAAAAACAATCCAATACGTCTGTCAAAACAGCAGTAAATAAATCTAATAAAGACTAGGTATACGATGCAAAAACTACCGCAAGAATTTTTGTCAAGAATGGAAAATATGTTGGGCGGCGAGTACGACGCATTTTTGGACAGTTACGACAAGAATAAAATACAGGGCTTGAGAATCAATACTCTCAAATGCGACGGCAAAGCCGTGTTTGAAGAGTTTGAGTTGCGCGCCGTGCCTTGGTGTGACAGCGGATATTATTTTAATGCGGACGATAGACCGGGAAAGAGCGTATTGCACGAGGGCGGAGCCTTTTATATTCAAGAGCCAAGCGCTATGGCGGTGGTGGAGAGTATGGACGTGAGAAGCGGAGATAAGGTGCTTGACCTTTGCGCCGCTCCGGGAGGGAAAAGCAGTCAAATCGCGTGCAAGTTGCAAGGAAGCGGTTTGCTTGTCTCCAATGAGATTGTACCGTCTAGGGCAAAAATTCTTTCGCAGAATTTAGAAAGAATGGGTGTGAGAAACTGCTTGATTTTGAATCAAAGTCCCGATACGCTTTCAGATAGATTTAACGGTGTTTTTGATAAGATTTTGGTGGATGCGCCTTGTTCGGGCGAAGGTATGTTTAGAAAAAATCCATTGGCTATAGACGAGTGGTCTCCCGCTAACGTGGAGAATTGCAAAGTAAGACAACTCGATATACTCGGCGAGGCTGTCAAGATGCTCAAAGCCGACGGAGTTATCGTATATTCTACCTGCACTTTTTCAAAGCAGGAAAACGAAGAAGTTATTGATGAGTTTTTGCAAAACAACGATGATTTTGAAGTTGTGGAAAGCAAGTTTAAGTTTTGTCAGGGATATACTTTGGATAATAGCAAATTCAACGCTCAACTTATCAAGACCAACAGGATATTTCCTCACAGGTTTGACGGAGAAGGACACTTCTTTGCCGTATTGAAGCGTAATGGCAAGGCTAGTCAAAATGCAAAATATTCTTTGCAGTCTGTCAAAGCCGATCCAAAAGCCGTCAAGGAGTACAAGACTTGGCAAAATGAAAATCTCAACGCGCAGTTTGACGCATATTTATCTTTTGGGCAGACTTTATACTGTATGCCCGACGGTACGCCTAGATTAGACGGATTTAAAGTCGAGAGAGCGGGTTTGCAACTTGGAGAATACAAAAAGAATAGATTTGAGCCGTCGCACGCATTGGCTATGGCGTTGAGTGAGCGGGAAGCCAAGAGAGTATTGCCCTTGACGAGACAAGACGCCGAGAAGTATTTGAGCGGACAGACACTTGAAGCAAATAGCGTCAAAGGCTGGGCGTTGGTCACGTATAACGGCGTATCGCTCGGTTGGTGCAAATGCGACGGAACGTATGCAAAAAATCACTATCCAAAGGGGCTGAGAAAACTATGAAGATTGTCATACTTGACGGATATACCACCGACGAAGGAGAATTGAGTTGGGGCGAACTTGAGAAGTTGGGAGAATTGAGTTATTACGAGCGTACGCCTGTCGGCAAAGTCGTCGAGAGAGCAAAGGATGCGGAAATTCTCATATCCAATAAGATAATTCTTTCAAAGGACGTATTGTCTCAACTTGACAAACTCAAATATATAGGCTTACTCTCCACAGGTTTTAACGTAGTCGATTTGGACTACGCCAAGCAAAGAGGGATACCTGTGTGCAATATTCCCAATTATTCGACGAAGTCAGTCGCGCAATTGATGATAGCGTTGCTTTTGGAGATTGCAATGGGCGTGGGTAAGCACTCGCAGTCGGTGCAAAAAGGTGATTGGTCGGCTTGCAAAGACTTTTGTTACCGAGTACAAGACATAACCGAACTTGACGGAAAGACAATCGGGCTTGTAGGCTACGGAGCAATAGCGCAGGAAGTCGCAAAGATTGCAAACGCTTTGGGTATGAAAGTGCTGGCGTATAGGCGTACGCCTTGCGAAGATAGTATTGCGCAAATGGTTTCGCTTGACGAGTTATACGGTCGAAGTGACGTGATAAGTATGCATTGTCCTATGAATAATCAAAGTGATAAGATGCTTGACGAATATGCCATATCCAAGATGAAAGACGGCGTGATAATTCTCAATACGGCAAGAGGCGGAATAGTCGACGAAGCCGCCGTAAGAAGAGGTCTTGACAGCGGAAAGATTGCGGGATATGGCGCGGACGTGCTGTCTGTCGAGCCGCCGACAAAAGACAACGCTTTGATTGGCGCGCCCAATTGCTATATCACACCGCATATTGCCTGGGCTTCAAGAGAGGCAAGGTCAAGGCTGATGAGTATTGCCGTGGACAACGTAAGAGCATTTCTCAACGGCAAAGTAAAGAATTGTGTGTACTGACATTATCGTTTGAGATTTCTCGACTGCACTCAAAATGACGTTTTTAATGTTAATTGCAAGCGAAGTAAAACTAAGTCGAAGCGGTCTAAAATGTATGATATTAAATGTAGAAAGGTAAGTTCAAATAGGAGGTTGATATGATTTCAAAAAAGATAAAAGACGTAATGATTTCCGGCTCTGCAATAAGGGCTATGTTTGAAGAGGGCAAGAGACTTGCTCAAATACACGGCAAAGAAAACGTATACGACTTTTCTCTCGGAAATCCCAGCGTGCCTGCGCCCAAGGCTGTCAACGATGCAATTAAGCAAATTGCTCAAGATACCGATGCACTGGCTTTACACGGCTATATGCTCAACAGCGGATTTGAAAGCGTAAGAGGAATAATCGCAGACAATCTCAATTCAAGATTTGGTACGGCATTTACGTTTAAGAATATCATTATGACGGTGGGCGCCGCAGGCGGACTAAACGTAGCGCTCAAGTCTATTATCAACGACGGTGACGAAGTGATAGTATTTGCGCCTTACTTTGGCGAATACAATAATTACGTTGCCAACGTCGGCGGCAAGATAGTCGTTGTTCCGCCCAATCCGCCTACGTTTCAACCCGACTTGTCGGCGTTGAAGACTTTGATTGGCGAGCACACAAAAGCGGTTATTGTTAATTCTCCCAATAATCCGTCTGGCGTAATTTACGGCGAAGATACGTTGAAAGAACTTGGCGCAATACTCAAAGAGCAAAGTAAGAAAAAAGGCGAGGCTATATATCTCATATCCGACGAGCCGTATAGAGAACTTGTCTACGGACAAAATGCCGTGCCCTTTTTGACAAAGTATTATGACAATACTATTATTGGATATTCCTATTCCAAGTCTCTTTCTTTGCCGGGAGAGAGAATAGGGTATCTTGCCATACCCGACGAGGCGGAAGACAGTGAGAATCTAATTGCCGCGTGTTCAGTCGCGACGAGAATACTTGGGTTTGTCAATGCGCCGTCTCTTCAACAACTCGTCATTGGCAAGTGCATAGACGAAAAGACAGACGTTTCGGCGTATGACAAAAACAGAAAGTTGCTGTATAACGCGTTGACGCAATACGGTTTTGAGTGCATAGAGCCGCAAGGCGCATTCTATCTCTTTGTCAAATGTCCGATAGAAGAGAGTGAATTTATAGCCAAGGCAAAGCAATACAATATACTCGTCGTCGGCGGAAAGAGTTTTGCTTGCGAAGGGTACTTCAGAATATCTTACTGCGTGAGTTACGATATGATAGAGCGGTCATTGCCGTATTTCAAAAAACTTGCGGAAGAAACGATAAAATAACACTATAGGAGCAATTATGAGCATAATTTATTCGGATGAACTTAAGGTAAAAATCGACGAAGTCGGAAGCAGTCTTTTAAGTATCGAGAACGAAGACGGACTTGAATGTATTTGGCAGGGTGACGAGGCAAGTTGGACAGGTCACGACGTGACTATATTTCCATTTGTCGGTAGGCTAAAAGACGGATATTATACGGTCGACAACGTCGAGTATTATATCCCATCTCACGGTATTTGCAGACGCCATAACTTCACTGTAGCGAGCAAGCAGTCCGACAGCGTAACGCATATTTTCAAGTGGGATGAGGAGACGCTTGAGGTATATCCGTTTAAGTTCGAGTTGACGATTGAGCATAGAGTTGAGAGCGCAAAATATATCAAGACGATGACTGTCAAAAACGTCGACGACAAGGAGATATATTACGGTATAGGCGGACATCCCGCAATGAACGTCGTGACGGAAAGGGGAGATACGGCAAACAACTTTGTTGTATTCAACAGACAGATTGCTCCCAACAACTATTATCTTGACGAGGCGGGGCATTTTATAGAAAAAAAGGACAAGTATCAACAATTGGATAAGTTGAGTTGCGCAAAATCTACTATGCGCTCTCTCAAGACTTTGATCTTCACAGACGAGAAGTTTGACGGACTTGAATTGCAAAGACCCGACGGAGTGACTTTTAAGTTTGAGTTTTCCAATCCCTCTGCGCTTGCATTTTGGTCTCACCCGACAAGCGGAGCGTACTATTGCGTTGAGCCTTGGTGGGGCGTGCCCGACTTTGCTTCGCCTGCAAGAGAGTTGAAAGACAAAGAACTCATAGAAAAACTTGCACCGGGCGAGAGCCGTCAATACGTATTTTCAATAGAAATTACGCATAACCAATAAGGGAGAGATAATTATGCCATCGGAAGTAAAGACAATATTCAGCAAAGCAAGCGGAAGAGCGGGACATTACCGCATACCGTCAATAGTCAAGACCAATAGCGGAGTATTGGTGGCTTGCGCAGACGAGAGGTTTTATACCTGTAGAGACAACCCCAACAGAATTGACAAAGTAGTCAGACGGTCGTTGGACAACGGTTTGACTTGGGAAGAGCAAATCGTCGTAGTAGAAGAAGTGGGAGAGTCGATGCAAGACGCTTCGGCTGCAATAGACCCCTGTATGCTTTACGACGAAAACAGTAATACGATATTTATGATATATTCCCATACTCCTGCAGGAGTGGGAATACTCAAGTGCAAAAAGGGCTTAGGACAGGATAAGGACGGCAATCTTTATCTTTACGACGGCAAAAAGAGATATACACTCAAGGACGGAAAGGTTTACGACAAGTCGGGAAACCTCGTCGAAGACTATGCCGTAATGCCAAACGGTGACTTGACTTTCAAAGGTCAGCCCGCCGGTAATTACAAACTCAATTCGGGAAAACTCAAAGAACTTAAATCTTCCCACCTTTATATCACTTCGTCCAATGACGACGGACTTACTTGGTCGGAGCCAGTCAATATTACTAATCAGGTAAAGGAAAAGTATATGTCGTTTATAGGCGCAGGACCCGGCGTGGGTATCACGGTCAAAGAGGGCAAATACAAAGGCAGACTTATTTTTCCAATCTATTACAATGTTCTTGAAAAATTTCAGATTCTTATGCTGTCGGCTTGCGTAATATACAGTGACGACAACGGCAAGACGTGGCATAGAGGTAAATCTCCCAATCAGACGAGAAAACACGGAATATTCACCGTAGGACACAGATTTGTCTTGCCAAACGATATGATTACTGAGACTCAACTCATTGAGTGCGAGGGCGGCAGGCTCAAGATGTTTATGCGCAATCACTCTTCCAAGAAACTCATTGCTACGGCAGTCAGTAACGACGGCGGAGAGACGTGGCAAGAATATAAGCACCATCCGCAATTGCCGCACTGCATTTGTCAGTGTTGTGTAATCAACGGCGTGGAGGACGGCAAAGAGGTTACGTTATTCCTCAATGCCGCAGATCCCAAAGCGAGACGCAACGGAGTGATAAGACTGTCTTACGATTACGGCGAGACTTTTGAATACAGCAAGTTGATAAAGCAAGGCGAGTTTGTCTACAGTTGTATGGTATGGCTCGGAGACGGCAAGATTGGAGTATTGTATGAAGAGAATACTCAACACGAAGAAATCAATTTTATTACCGTTACTTTAGACGAAATCAAGAGTGGCGAACAGTTTGAATAATTTTGTTGGCAAGCATATTATTATGCTTGCCAATATATTTTAAAAGTAATATAGTATAAACAGTTGATTCGTCTCAGAAGACGTAGGCGAAAAATACCGTCTTATATTTTCAAACGGTGTATAACGTATATTAAAGGAGCATATTTTGGCAAACTTAAAGAGAGGACTTATAGTATCGTGTCAGGCTGTCAAAGGCGAGCCTCTTTACGGACTTGGCATAATGGGATATATGGCAAGAGCCGCGGTTGCAGGCGGAGCGGTTGGTATTAGAGCCAATTACGTAAACGATATTGCAGATATAAAAAAAGAAGTTGACGTACCCATCATAGGCATTATAAAGGAAGTCTATTCCGACAGTGACGTCTATATCACGCCTACGCTAAAAGAAGTCAAGGCGTTGTTGGAAGTAGGTTGCGAGGTAATTGCTCTTGATTGCACCAAGAGAACAAGACCCAACGGCGAAAAACTCGAGGACCTCGTAAAATATATAAGAGACAACGCGCCGAGCGTGGAGATTATGGCAGACTGCTCAGACTTTGAGGACGCCGAAATTGCGCACAAATTAGGTTTTGATTACATAGGCTCGACTATGAGAGGCTATACGCCTTATACCAAGGGAATAGAGATTCCCGATTACGATTTTTTGACAAGCCTTGTCAAGTCGTTTCCCGATACCAAGATTATTGCAGAAGGCGGTATATGGGAGAGAGAGCAACTTGCAAAAGTATGCGAATGTGGGGTATACGCAATAGTCATAGGCTCTTCTATCACGCGTCCTAAAGATATTACGCAGAGATTTGTTGAGGCGTTGAAATTATGTTGACGATAGGCGTAGACGTAGGCGGTACTAATATAAAGAGCGCTTTGATAGAAGTAGGTGACGCAACAAAAGCCGATACCTACAAGATATTGAAATTCATATCCGTTCCGACAGAGGCAAAAAGAGGCAGAGACTTCGTCGTAGCCAATATTATCAAATCAATAGAGCAATTTGATTGGAAAGATTGCGGCGCGATTGCCGTGGCTACGGCTGGCACAGTGGATTGGGATAGCGGCGAAGTGACTTACGCCACTGCGACAATTCCCAACTATACCGGGACTGCGCTTTCAAAGATATTGAGCGAGCATTTCGGCAAAAGAGTCGTCGTCATCAACGACGCTGTGAGCGCGCTTATAGGCGAAAGTTTTTTGGGCGCGGGCAAGAAAAAGTCAGAAAGCGTAATGATGTTTACGATAGGCACTGGACTTGGAGCGTCTCTTCTGACAGGAAAAACGCTTGACAGTAAGACAATTATAGACACTGCGCTAGGTCACTATATACTTCACGACGACGGCAGGCAATGCACTTGCGGACAAAAAGGATGCGCGGAGCAATACGTGTCTGCAACTGCGCTTAAGAGATACGGCAATGAAAATCTATATCAACTTTTTCACACGTCAGACGTAGCGCAAAAGAAGATACTGAGCAATTTTTATAAGGATTTGACAAGGGTTATATCAAGGTCGACAGAGTTATACAGCCCTTCACTTGTCGTGATAGGCGGCGGCGTGATAGAGATGTCGGAGTATTGGTGGCAGAGTTTTCTCAAAGAGTATAGGAGCAAATGCTCTACGCCTGTTTCTCCTGCAAGCCTTGGCAACAAAGCGGGAGTACTCGGCAGCGTATACGCAAGTATCAACGGCGTATTCAAAAATCAATAACAAATTTTACCAAGAGAGGTATTTTATATGGACAAAGCAAAATTCAAAGGCGTATTTTCGGCATTGCTGACGCCTTACACCGCTGACGATAAAATCAACGGAAAATCTGTAAAGCAGATTATAGACTTCAACCTTGCAAAAGGCATCAACGGTTTTTATGTAGGCGGATCCACCGGAGAGGGAATGCTTTTGACCGTAGAGGAGAGAAAGCAACTCTTCAAGTACGCGGCGGAGAGCAACGCGGGCAGAGGTACGATGATAGCGCACGTGGGTACTATCAATACCAATCACGCTATAGATATGGCAAAGTACGCTCAAGATATGGGGTACGATGCGATTTCGGCGGTGGCGCCTTTCTATTACGGCTTTTCCTACGAGGCAATCAAGGGGTATTATAACGATATTGCCAACAGCGTCGATATACCTATGATTATGTACAACTTTCCAAATGCCAACGGTTTCCAGTTCAATAAAGAGAGAGCCGAAGATATGTTTAAGAACAAGAAGTTTATAGGTATCAAGCACACCACGTCCGACTTGTTTGCTCTTCAGCAGTTCAAGACAATGGAGTGCAATCCGCTCGTATACAACGGCTTTGACGAAATGTTGGTGGCAGGCTTGAGTATGGGCGCCGACGGCGGTATTGGGTCGACTTACAACTTTATGCCGCAAAAGTACGTCGATATGTTCCGTCTTTTCAACGAGGGCAATATAAAGCAGGCTCAAAAAATTCAGTATGAAGCAAATGAAATTATTACTATGCTTATCAAGTACGGAGTATTTGCGACGGAAAAGGGCATACTCGAAGAAATGGGCATTGAAATGGGCGGTTGCAGAAAGCCGTTTACAGAGTTGTCGGCAGAAGGCAAAGCATATTGCAAACAATTGGTTAAAAAACTCTAAAGATTTAATTATAGTCTGTGATTGCCGCGCGGCTTAAACCTTGCGCTGTAGTCGCAAAGGAGAATATATGAGTGATTGTACGCACGACTGTTCGAGTTGCGGACAGGATTGCAAAGAGCGCAACGCTCCTCAAAAGCCTACGCTCAACAAGTTTTCTAAGGTAGGTAAGGTCTACGCTGTGATGAGCGGCAAGGGCGGAGTAGGCAAGTCAATGGTGACGAGTATGCTTGCCGTCTTGAGCAGAAGACTAGGCAAAAGCGTTGCGGTGCTCGACGGAGATATAATAGGCGCGTCTATGGCAAAGTCCTTTGGCATAAAGGAAAAGGCAATGGGGTGCGACAAGGGTATAATACCTGCGCAGAGCGTGACAGGGATAAAAGTCGTTTCAATGAATATGTTTCTCAATGAAGACACCAATCCAGTCGTATGGCGCTCGAGTTTGGTTACCGGCGCAGTTACGCAATTTTGGACGGACGTATACTGGGGAGATGTTGATACTATGTTCATAGATATGCCTCCGGGCACAGGTGACGTGGCGTTGACGGTATTTCAAAATCTGCCTATTGACGGCATTATTATGGTGACGACGCCGCAAGAACTTGTCAGTATGATAGTCTCCAAGGGCGTTGAGATGGCAAAAATGATGAATATTCCAGTGCTGGCAATAGTGGAAAATATGTCTTACTATCAATGCGGCAAATGCGGCGAGAAGTTGTATATTTTCGGTGAAAGCAACGTGGATAGCATTGCCAAGCAATACGGTATAGACAAAGTCGTCAAGATGCCGCTCGACAGAATATTTGCGACAGCGTGCGACAACGGCGCTATTGAGTATTGCGAGAGCAACTGGCTGGAGGAGTTGGCAAAGTCGTTGTGATATAAGTATGATTTAGAGATCAAAGTTAAATTAAAAGTGGCAAGTTTTGCCACTTTTTTATATTTTTAAAATATATAGACAAACGCAATAAAAAATGTTAAAATAATATTGCCTTATGATATTTAGGCAGAATTGCAAAACGGAGGTAATATCTATGAGAATGAGAAGAAAGCATAATCTTGACGAGCGTCTTGAGGAAGTGAGCGATTTGATTATCGAGCGCACTATTGCTGATCTCAATATGAAGACTTCCGTGGCAAAAAAGGATTATATAGATTTTAAGAAAGTCTTTGGCAACGACAACGCCGTCGAGTTGGAGATAGGTTGCGGAAAGGGCAGATTTATTACTGACCTTGCAAAGCGCAATCCCGACGTCAATTATATTGCGATAGAAATGCTGTCCAACGTAATCGTGGAGGCTTGCGAAAGAGTAAAGAAAGAGGGAGTGAAAAACGTGCGGTTTATGATACTGCGGGCAGAATGTCTTCAGAGTTATTTTCCCTCTCACAGCGTATCTCGCATACATATCAATTTTCCAACGCCGCTACCTCAAAAGGGATATGAAAAGCAAAGACTGACCAACAGAAAGTTCTTGCAGATATACAAAGATATTTTGACTAAAGACGGAGAGATTTATCATAAGACTGACAATAAGACTATGTTTGAATATTCGATTTGCGAATTGTCTCAAAACGGATTTGCACTCAAAAATCTCACTCTTGATTTGCACAGTTCCGATTTCAAGAATAATATAATGACCGAACACGAAGTGAAATACACAGATATGGATATGCCGATATATAGATTGGAGGCATATTTGCCGGAGAACAATAGATGAAAAAGACACAAAGACGCGTAGCCTTAATATTGATTTTATTGTTTGCGACGTTGATTTCGCTGACGGCTTGTAATTTGAGCGGAATAGGTGACGCACTCAAGACGGATATATCTAAGTGCGATATTTCATTGTCTGCCACAGAATATCAGTATACCGGACAGGAGATCAGACCTGACGTAACCGTCAAATATTTCAATAAAGTCCTAGAACTTAACACTGATTACGGCGTAGAATATTTTAACAATATAGAGATAGGCAAAGGTCAAGTCAAGATTGCAGGCAAAGGTAAATACAGCGGAGAGGTAACCAAAGAGTTTGGCATTGTCAAAGAATTAGAAAATCAAAATCCTGACTTGCCAAGCGGCGAAGTTACTCAACCTCCCGAAGATAAAGAAGAATTTATAATATACGAGTTTTCCGCAGTCGGCGCAGAACTTGTCAGTGGCAGTCTTTATCAGAAGATAAAGAGCGTAGACCAACTTTCCGTACCTGTCGTAACCAAACGCGGCTATGAATTTTTGCATTGGACTTACGAAGGCGAAGAGGTGAATTTTGACGATTTAGACTCTTTGCCGCAGCAAGGCGCGACTTTCACTGCGGAGTTTTCTGTCATAACTTATACCGTTGAGTATATTCTCAACGGCGGAGAAAACAGTCCGCTTAACAAATCGGAATATACGGTTGAGAATGCCTTCCAATTGCAAGACGCCACAAGATACGACAAGAAGTTTGTCGGTTGGTATCTTGACCAAGACTTTGACGAGAAGTTGACTTCTTTATCGGGCGTTGCTTACGATCTCGTACTTTACGCCAAATTCGTAGATTTCGATTATAAGAAAACGCTGTCTTACGTCTTGCCGTCCGACGTAACCGGAGACTATCAAGAAGTAATGCTTTATCCGGGTACGGCTTTGACAAGACCTGCCGAGGTGCTATCTGACGACGGCAGTCAAAAACTTGTTTGGTATATTGACGAAGATATGACGATAAAACACAACTTGCGTTATATGTCCGACGCTGATTTGACGTTGTACGCGCGTTGGGAAGACAAAGTATACTCAGGTTTTTTGGATAAAGGATGGTATTCTCTCAATGATATAAAGTCTATTGACAGTTATGAAGATATGCTGGCTTATGTAGAGTTTATATATTTTTATAATATTACTAAAGAATATCCAAAGAGCATTACTTACGTCAAGGGAGCAGAAAACATTAAGGCGGAATTTAGTAAAGCAATTGACGAGTGTACTTTTCCCAAAATGACAGGAGTTACTTACAATGGCTATCCCAATAATACAGGCTCTGTTTGGATGCATTTAAACTTAAGCGAGCAAGCGACGCTTTCTGCGACTGCTCAAGAAGATTACTATCCTCAGATAGGTCACGTGTTCAATAATTACGTCAGCAACCGAAGATCTAACTTTGACGATTTTGCAATAAATTACGTCGACAAGACGTATGAGTGTACCACGTCCGACCAACTCTTTTACGTGCTTTCGCACGGCTATCGTCCATTGCCTGTAAGCGGCTCTATTGCTTATAGGATATACGGCAAGTTCAAAGAAATTATGCGCAGCGTATGCGACGACAGAATGACGGACTTGCAGAAGGCAAGAGCAATATTCGATTGGCTTGTAATCAACGTGTATTATGACAACAACGTCGCATATACGACTTTGCCGCAGGCAAATTATAAATATAATGCGTTTTATCTCGAAGGCGTTCTCAACGGCTCGGCAGTTTGCGACGGTTTGTCCAAGGCGTATTCTGTGATGTGCGCGATTGAGGGAATAGACTGTATTCGCGTTACCGGCAAATTAAAAGACGCCAAGGAAGGTGACGCAGGGCACGCTTGGAATAAGATACAGATTATGGGAGAGTGGTTTTTGTCCGACTCCACTTGGGGCAACAGAGTCGTTGGAGTGCAGAATGAAGCCGACGTAAATTATTATGAATACGTCAACGGCAAATATTTCTTGTTTACCGACTATGAGAGGTCGGAGATAGACAATTATAATTCAGATCAGTATAGCCAATACGTCGCAGACAGCCAGTTTAACTATTATGCCAACTTTAAGATGCAACTTGAATTTACAAGCGGAAATATTTGGGTTGGCATTACCAAGTATAATCGCGATTTTGATTTGTATATTGACGGAGACGATGAGCAAGGGTACAACGTAGTGGACGAGATGAGTTACATCTTTGAATATATTGACAGGAATATAGATACTCTTGAGGGAATGTCATTCTGCGTTATGCTTGGCGAAGATATGTCAATTACAAAGATAGAAGAGGCGCTAAACGCTTATAGAAAGAGAGTGGGCATTAAGGCAAGAATCTCAAGATACAGTCTGATAGGTGACGTCAGCGATATTATTGACGCAGAAAACAAAGTATATAGAGAAGGTTCGATAATCACGATCATACTTTCGTTGCCTCAAAGCGGCGCAGAGGCGTCAATTCAAGAAGCGGCTTAACGACGTAAATATTTATTTTATTTTTATCTCTCGTTTTATTTTGAAAAATTTGAGTTTTGCATTATAATGTCTATACTCAACTAAAGGATCTGACTATGTGGGACGTCTTGCTTGACGCATTTTTGGATACCATCAAGTTGTCTTGGATATTGCTTGTATTTTATATCCTGATAGAACTTGTTGAACAAAAAATTGCCGTCAAAATGAACTCAAAACTCAAATCTAACTACGCCGTGGCAGTCGGCGCAGGTTTTGGCATAGTTCCGCAATGCGGTTTTTCCGTGCTTGCGTCAGATTTATACTCTCGCAGACAAATCACGCTTGGAGCGTTGTTGGCGGTATTCATTGCCACGTCTGACGAGGCTTTACCGATACTTTTCTCACATATCAACGAGCAAGGCGTGTGGCTTAAACTTCTTGCGTTGATATTATCTAAGTTTGTGTTGGCGCTTTTAGTGGGCTACGCAATTGATTTGACATTTAGATGCGCAAGAAAAAAACAATCGCAAGTTACAGCGCAAGACGCTCTCGAAGAGCATAATCACGAAGACCACGACCATAATCACGAAGACGAACACAGTCACGACCATTCTCAAGAAGAAGATCACGAGGACGAAGAGGTAGATATACACAAAGGATGCTGCGGACATCATATCGATGATAAAAAGGAGAGCAAAGTCAAGAAATATCTCGTGCATCCGTTGTTGCATACTCTAAAGATTTTAGCATACATTTTTATTATCAATATTATTATGGGAATTATCGTATATTACGTCGGCGAAGAGAGACTTGCAGAATTTATGTCCAAAAGCGGAGTGCTGCAACCTATATTAGTTACGCTCGTAGGTCTAATTCCCAATTGTGCATCAAGCGTAATTATCACAGAACTTTTTCTCAGCGGAGCAATTTCTTTCGGCTCCTGTCTTGGCGGACTTATCGTCAATGCCGGACTTGGCATAGCATTTCTTTTCAAAGCCAACAAGCATATCAAAGAGAATTTTGCAATAGTCGGCGGATTGTTTGTATTTGCGGTAATAATTGCGATTGCCTTCCATTATATAATTCCGCAATTTTAATTTGCTTTAAACTCTTTTCAAAATTATTATAGTGTGCTAAAATAATCTTATGGAAGACAAGAACAAAGACAAAGCAAAGAAGGATATGAAATTATATCAGTGGTTTTATATCACGCCGTTTAGCATTATCGGCGGTATTGGCGTAATAGCCGTTGCGATAGTTGCAATACTCATATTCGTATGTTCGGCAAAGTATCTTGTCGTAAGTTTTATGTTGGAGAGCGCAAAGATTTTTCCTGCGCTTGTCTTGACTTTCATTGGTTTTTGCGTAGTTGCAGCACTAGTATTTTCTGAAATTATTTTAATTAAGAAGTATATTAAAGCGCTAAAAGAATTTTTTAAAGAGAAAGAAGAAGTATCAAGTGACAATTCTGCGCATTAGGAACGATATGGTGAAAGTTACTAATTTAAATTCACAAGACGTCGCAGTTGTCAAAGATTCTCAAGAAGCCATTGATGCAAGAAATAGAAAGGAAAAATTACGCAAAGCAGTACGCAATGTTATTGCAGCGTGGATAATTTTCGGTCTATTATTTTGCGGCGGTATTGTATTTTTAATTTACAGTGGAGTAAGAAAAGAGTTTCGCTATAATAATTGGGTGAAAACCGAGGCGGTTGTAGTCAGTCAAAAAGTTTCAGAAGAATACGATAAAGAAAATAACAAAACAGAGCATTTTTATCACGCGGTTTTCAAATACGAATTTGACGGAATAGAGTATAGCGTTGCCGACAAGACTGGAAGCAGTTCGCCTATTTATAAAGTAGGCGATACTATTACTATCTATGTCAATCCAAAAAATCCTAAAGATTTTGAATCTCAAGCAACTACGCAGTTTTTCTTTATTTTTGGCAGTTTGATGTTGATAATATCTTTTTGCGCTTTGTGTTTTACTACTGCGCCGGTATTGGACATAGCGTTTCCCAAAGCCGATTGGACAGACTATGTTGGACGTTATTTGCCGTTTGCCATCTTCGCCTGGTCGATTACTATATTATCGGGTATTATGATGAAAGCGCATTCGGCGTGGAATATAAGTGCGTTGATTATCTTTATAGTAGCGTTAATTTTATCGGTATTTATTTCGATAGTAATGATAAAGAGTATTGTAGAAAATACTATGAGACGAAAAATAACTGCCCAAAAAGTTGCTGAAATTGACGAAAGGTTAAATGAGTTGGAAGAGTTCAAAGTGCAACATCCCGAACTTTTCAAAGGGCAGTCAAAAGATAAAATGCACTAATCTCATTAAAATAATTGCAATCACTCTTTTAATTTTGAATTTATATGTTATAATAAGCGTATGAGAGGCAAGTATAAAAACAAAAAACTTATAAAAGAAAATGGAAATGACGAGATAAATATCAAAAAGTCATTTATAGAAGTACCTGTAGAAGTATATGAAAAAGATATCAGAACGCGTTCTGCAATTCGTGGAGCAATTACGGCTATTGTAATTTTTGTTTTAATATTATTTGTTGGTGTTTTTCTCATCATTTATGGTGCAAAGCCAAGTTTATTTCGAGACAAGAGTTTTGTCCCCACACAAGCGACAATAGTAAAGTATGAATGGAGATACAGTCGTGGGACATATTACAATATTCATTCGCATTGGTCACCGCACCCTGTTTTTAACTACGTCTATGACGGCGAAGAATATACAGTAGAAAGTCGTGTTGCCGTCAATCCAATACCTTATGAAGTTGGCGAAAAGATTACGATATACGTCAATCCCAGCAGTCCAACTGACGTCGTATCTCCTATAGCCGACCAAATGTATATCTACATAGGAATAGGAATAATCGTAGTGTCAGTTTTAGCGTTGTGTATATTGGCGCTGTATCCTATATTAAAAGCCAAGTATCCTACGTCGCATTGGCACAAATTTCTTACCTTATACATTCCGTCAATGATATTTCTCTGGGGCATTGTAATTTTATATTGTGTCTTATTAGGCGTATTTTCTAAAGTCAATATTGAAACAATAATCTTGCTTATATTCTTAATTACCGTTGTGGGTTTCATTTCTACGATAATGATAAAAGATATGATAAGTACTTATAGAGAGTATAGAGAAGAAAAACATAACCGTAGCAAATAAGACAAAACATTGTCGAAAAAAATTTTAATCTCTGCCAAAGAGTTCGTCAAGAGTGATATTGTAAAAGTCGGCGATAGCAACCAAAGTTTCATAGTCAGGACGCACGGCGTCTGTTTCATAACGCGTATAATTCACGCGGCTGATTTTTAATTTATCTGCCAATTGCTGTTGGGTGAGATTTTCGATTTTTCTAAGTTCTTTTAACTTGTTGCCTAGTTGTATCATTTTTTCTCTTTAATTGAATTATATTCATTGACATTGTACAAAATGTGTACTATAATAAAGAAAAATGTACAAAAGATGTACATTTTAACTAGCAAATAATAGGAGAAAAATATGGCAATTATTAAATGTCCTGATTGTGGGAGAGAAGTATCAGATAAAGCGTCTAGTTGCATTCATTGTGGCTGCCCAATAGTTTCAGTATCTATAAATACGCAAAAAGTGCAAGTTGTAGCGAACAGTGTAGCAATAATATATGGAATTCAGCAAACGTCATTGCTTGGTGGAACAATGAAATTATACATTGACGGAGAATACGTAACATCAGTTAAAAAATGGGATTCAGTAGAAATTCCTATAGAAAGGGATTGCGTCTTGACAGCAAAATGTGGGATAAATTTCTGTAAAGGCAAAAAATTGTTAAAGGCAGGAAGAACGACAAAGGTGCAAATTATTTATGATAAAAGATTTGGTTCATTTATTATGCAAGATATCCACGATTGATTTGACTGTACAATAATGTAATTAAATACGAAAATAGAAAACTAAGCGGCAAATTATATGCCGCTTAGTCTATATCCAAAATATAATATTATTTTGCACTAAGTACGGCTACGCTGCTTACGCTTATACCTTCTTCGCGACCTGCCATACCAAGTTTTTCGGTAGTGGTGGCAGAGATACTCACACAGTTTTCTTCAATACCCATTATGTTTGCAAGGTTACTTTGAATTGCAGGAATATGCGGAGAGAGTTTTGGCTTTTGCGCCATAATGACTGCGCTTACAGTCTTGACGGCAAGTCCCTTTGACCTTGCGAGTTTAAGCACTTCCTGTAGCAATTTAACGCTGCTTATATCCTTGAATTTATTGTCGGTGTCGGGGAAGAGCACGCCTATATCTCTTTCGTGCATTGCAGAGAGTATTGCGTCCATAATTGCGTGTATCAGCACGTCACCGTCACTGTGCGCCACAAGTCCCTTGTCGTGCGGTATTTGTACTCCGCCCAATATAAACTTTCTGTCAAAGTCCAATCTATGAGTATCCCAACCGTTGCCGATCAAAAGTCCGCCGTTGAGATTTTTGCAATCTGACGGAGTAGTGACTTTGATATTTTCTTCGCTGCCGTAAGTCAAGCGTATTGGCTTTTTGATATACTCTTCATACAGCGTAGCGTCGTCGGAGAAGTCTTTGCCGTCTGCCAAATTGTATGCTTTTATTATTTCGTCTTTTTTGAAAATCTGCGGAGTCTGCACGCGTATTATTTTGGAGCGGTCTATAGGTTGAGATTTGCTCTCGTCGACGATACGCAGAGAATCTACGCTGTTGACGTAAAGCACGCTGTTGCCGTATTCTGCGGCTTCTTGCATACCTCTTTCAAGACATTCTTTTGGCAAAAAGCATCTTGCGCCGTCGTGTATTATCACAAAGTCGCAATTGTCTTCCACGCATTTGAGAGCGTTGGAAATGGATTGAGTGCGGCTTTTTCCGCCTTCGCAGAGTATTATATCGTCGCGTCCTTCCGTTATTTTCTCAATTGCCGCCTTATCGTTTTTATTATAGGCAATTATTATTTTTGAGATATCCTTGTGGCAAAAGCAATTTAGCGTTTTTTCAAGCAGGGGACTACCGCCCACGTTGAGCAGTAATTTATTATACCCAAGATTGCATCTTTCGCCCATACCTCCGCACGCGAGTATTACGTCAAACTTCATCGCTTAAGACCTCGTACATATCGCTACATTCTTGCTTTTTTGCGTTCTCATTGACTTGCAATATCTTAAATGAAAATTCTTTGTCACCAAAAAACATTGTGACTACGTCACCGACTTTGACTTGCGTGCCCGCCTTGGCTTGCCGTCCGTTAATTTGCGCTCTTCCGCTGTCGCAAGCGTCGTTTGCTACTGTTCTGCGTTTAATTATTCGCGATACTTTCAAAAATTTATCTAATCTCATATTGCCTCATTATATTGATATATTTAATGATAAATATTATTATTTTTATTATATATATAAAATATTATAGCAAACTTGCAGACAATATACAAG